>JAFGBA010000269.1 GCA_016933395.1 Sedimentisphaerales bacterium
AAGTAGATAATCTGCCGGATGTTACCACAACATCCGGCGGGAGTAGCCATCGATTTTTGACTTTCAACTATGAATGGGACAAGCTCCAGGGATGGATCTGATGTGTCTGGCGGAGAGAGATCTGAATTCAGACTCCTGCAAGAAATAAAAGACGCACAAAATTACGAATTACTACTTATTGATGAGCCGGAATCATCGTTTGATAACATGTTTCTGAAAAGCGATGTGAATCAAATCATAAAAGATATATCACGGTCAATGCCGGTTATTGTCGTTACTCATAATAACACAGTTGGAGCAACCATAAATCCTGATTACATTATTTACGCTCATAAATCGATAGAAAATGGTAAGCCAAAGTATCGCCTATACTCAGGTTTTCCAACCGACATGCAATTGAGTTCCGTGGACGGATCGACAATAAGCAACTATGATGTTTTACTTAACTCCCTAGAGGCGGGTAAAGATGCCTACGAAGGGCGGAGGCTTAGCTATGAAGCTATTGAAGGCTGATTCAAGCAAGGGTTTCTTTTTAGCGGATGACGGCAGCTATCGTGAGATAGATGAAATTACGAAAGAAGATCTACTTAGATTAATGAGAAACGTCTTAAAAGATGAAGTTGAGTTTGACGAGTATGACGAGGACGTTATTAAGAACCAGGCCCATCAGGTAGTCTATAAGAGCATTTACCGAAATTTACAGTTATTGAAGGATAGGAAGCAGGAATATGTAGATGAATCAGATAGATTGTATCTAGAGGACTATAAAAGATATTCGGAGGATGCATCACAACAAGGCGGTTCACCGGACGCTTCGACGACCACCGGTGACCTTTGATATTACTTCTGTAATTTCTATAGAAGATTACTTATTATTCATTGCAGTCTTTCGGGATGATATATCGGTGGAAAATATTAGACATTGGGTGAGGGAATAATGATTATGGCGGAAGGTGGCTTTGCTTTACATGGGTTAGAGTCAGATGTTACGTGTATTGACCGGTAAGGAAGTAAGAGGTGGTATGATGGCTAATAAAATCGCGGGTATAGCCGTTTTCTGGTCGGTAGTGTTTTGTCTATTCAGTACTGAGGTCTTTGCCGTCAACGGTGATATGGGCGGGGGTGACGGCTCCGAGGCTTCCCCCTGGTTGATCCAGGATTTTACCGATTTCCAGGAGTTTGCCGACGATTCAGATTACTGGGATGATTACAGCCGCCTGGAAACTGATATTGATCTGACCGGTATAACGTACACCGATGCTGTAATTGCACCGGATATATCCGCCAGTTCTGGCTTTCAGGGTGTAGCTTTTACCGGCAGTTATGATGGCAATGGGCATACGATCCTGAATCTTACAATTTCCGGTGTGATTTCTAATAACTGGTATTTAGGATTGTTTGGTAAAATCGCCGTAAATTCTTCCATCAGTAATCTTGGTATAGTAAACTGTGATATCAGCGGAAAGGAAGGCTCTTACTGGGTCGGCGGCATGGTAGGATATATTGATGGCGGCAGTTTGAATAATTGCTATGTTACAGGGAATATATCCGGCGATTATCGCGTTGGTGGATTGATAGGAGGTCAATGGGGCGGCGAGATCAATAGCTGTTGTGTCTTTACTAACGTAAACAGCGGCTCCAATTCCGAAGATATAGGGGCTTTGATGGGATGGAATGATTGTAGCAGTACCAGCAATTGCTATTCTAAAGGCAGTGTTACCGCCGGAGACTCGTCTCACAGAATCGGGGGGTTGATGGGTACAAACATTGGAACGGTTACAAACTGCTACTCGGCGACAAGCGTACATGGAGGAACGGATTCCTCGGATATCGGCGGTTTGCTTGGTGATAACAGAGACAGTGTCGTTGACAGCTTCTGGGATATAGATATTTCAGGCATGCAAACCAGTGACGGCGGCAGCGGCAAAACTACATCTCAAATGAAACAGCAGGCGACTTTCACCAACTGGGATTTCGTGAATGTATGGGATATCACAGAAAATGCCACCTATCCTTTTTTACGGGAATTTGGACCTCCGCCTTCCGTGACAATCCGGGGAACGGTATATGATGCAGCCACAGCAGATAATCCTTTGCCCGATGTCACTGTTTCCGCCCAGGGAAAACAGACAACGACTAATGCCCTTGGTGAATATGAAATAACAGGCCTTTCACCTGGTGATATTATGGTAATTGCAAGTAAGGTAAGTTATCAGAGTCAAAGCCAAACAAAAGATGCTACCCAGGTAGGAAAAACATATACCATTGATTTCCAACTCATCCCTGAGGGTATAACAGTAATCGATAGTGGATTTCGTCCATCAGTACATGGATTTCACTTTAAGAATCCGAATATTTTTGGTGTTGGTTTCTGCAAGGGATTTACATATACATCACTACTTTGCTATTTTTTGCCAGTCGACATTCCTCCTGATAAAATTTGGCCGACGTATAGTGTGTGGGCAAAAGCTATTGAAACAAGTCACATCTTGACAACAACCATCAGTTCACCCGGTCTTTGGGAGTTATTGTTTACATATTCTTCTGGAGGAGGTATTTGGCTGGAAGAAAATGTTAGTTTTATTAAAACTTGCCTATCGGGAGGAATTCCTTGTCCTATTACCCTCGCTCCTGCTGAAATTGGTCTGTGCCATTCGGTACTTGCCTACAAGATTGTGGAACGCTCCTCACTCAATGTGAAAGTATTCGAAATCTATGTATATAACAGTAATGACGATCCTCCTGACGCAGGTAAAACCTGTATAACGGTCACATGTCAAGATGATAATTGGTCTGCTAGTAACTGCTCTTATGGATCATATACTAGGTTCATAGCAGACTTTCTGGGAACTAATATAGCAAATATAAAAGCATCTGTCGTGTCTCTATATTTAGATTTTGTTTTAAACTCGCCCGCTACAATTGAAATAACTAATCCCTGCGGTGTTGTCTTCGATAAAGATTCTTCTGAAGTGAATGGGATGTATTACCGTGTATTTGACTGTGATGATGATGGCCATGAAGAACAAGTTGCGATATTTTTATCACCAAAAGAAGGGCCGTATTCAGTCAAGGTGGTCCCCGATCCCTGTGCCGAGCCTACCGATACATATACGTTGGAGGAGTATAAATTTGGTGAAAAAACGGTGCTGGCCGAGAATGTCGAGATACAGGACGTGCCGGATGAACCCTATCAGAGCATAGTTGTCTATCCCACGATTGATTGTAAGCAGGCCCTGGCTTTGATGGACTATGAACTAGTTGAAGAAGAAAGGATCGGCAGAACGGAATTTGAATATACTTTCCGTATGTGGGCGGCTAATTCCTGGGTGCGTGATTTGAAAGATGTGACGGTTCGGCTTGTTTCGGATCCGAACAATGTTACGGTTCTGGACGATACCGTCGGTTTTTCACTTATCTCGGCGGGAGCAGAGGTTCTAAGCGATGATACATTCAAGATTCGAATCGATAGAAGCATGGAAGGATCAGAATCAGATATTGTCTGGGAAGTTTGTGATTGTAAGATGAAACGACGGTCTGATTTTAATGATGACTGGAACGTTGACTTGCAGGATTTTGCGGTATTTGCGCAAATGTGGCTTAATACAGGGACTGATATGCCACAAGATACATATCCAGACAGCATCGTTGATTTGAAGGATCTTTTCATATTCTCGGAGGAGTGGCTAAAATAACGGAGGATGGATGATGAAAAGAATATATATATTGGCAGTTTGTTCTTTGCTGTGTTTGGTTTGCGTCACTGCGCAGGCAACATTGATTGAGTATCGTGTAAGCGATATTGGCGGCAATCAGTTTGAGTACGAATACACTATAAGTAATGATACTCTCAGTGTTGCCATAGAGGAATTTACGATTTGGTTCGACGTGGACTTATACGATAATCTTATAATTACCACGCAAGAACTTTTAGCAGGCCTATGGGATGAGATAATCCTTGAAGATACCGGCTTTGGATTGCCGCTCGGTTACGACGCATTGGCTCAAGCTGATGGTATATTACCCACAGAAATGTTAGCTGGTTTTTCGGTTGCCTTTGACTGGCTTGGATCAGGAACTCCAGGTCCGCAGTTCTTTGAGATTATAGACCCTATTTCGTTTGAGACTATCGACTCAGGGTATACCGTGCCAGAACCTTCAATACTTTTGCTACTCGGCTTGGGCGGTTTAACACGCACAGCCCGGACAAAAGATAGAGCGGCCCATACCCGTCATTTTCCCGTCAATTTATTTTTCCTATGAAAAAATATCCGTACTACTATCCATAAACTTCTTGTTTTTTATGAACGTTTTTTATTTACAACAAACATAACCGCTTTAAATATAAACCTTTTAGTTTGTTTAGGATTTAGAGCTTAGGACTTAGTTTTTGGTTGCGGCTATGCCGCGCTAGGAAAATCCGTGAGAATTCGTGGTTCAGTAATTATCGGCGGCGTCACGGGCGCTTTTTGTCAAACTTACAAGTCTCGCTCAGCAAGTAGCGTCTGAAAGAGCGGGTTCCCTGCGGTTCCAAAACAGAAAGGCCCTTTGGCCCCGCGGCGATCCGGTGCAGCCTTTGGCTGCTATAGCGTGACCGTTACGGTATTGCTCGGCGAACTTTCGCCGGCGGCGTTGCGGGCGGTGATGCGGTATTGCATCTTTTGGCCGATGGGTTCATTCGTGAGGGTGATGGCGTTATCCAGGGCGGTTCCGGCCAGACACCAGCCCTCGCCGTTGGTGCTTTCATTAACCAGGCGGCGATACACCTGCCAGCAGCGGACCGGGCGCAGCACGTGGCGGGCGTTTTTGCCCCACGTCAGCGTCAGCGAGCCATTATCGTCCGTCCGGACGCTCAGGCAACCCGGCTGGGCGGGCGGCTCGATGTTGCGGGCGTCGCGGCGCGGGCCCCAGCCGATCTCGGTGAGTTTCAAGGGCTGTTCGCAGCAATCGACCTGGGCCTGCTTGATCTGCTGTTTCATGACGGCGGTGAGCGCCTCGAATTTCAAGAGCTTCCGCCGGGCCGCCACGCTGGCGGCGGCCTGGGCATTTTGCAAGGCAGCGCCCGCGGCCAGAAACTCCGCGCGGGCGGCCTCCAGGGCGGCCTTGTCGGCATGCGGGAAGTCCGCGGGATGGGCGGTCAGCCCGGAGATCATCTGATCGACCAGGGCGAGCACTTCGCATTGTCGGCGGGGGTATTGCGCCATATTCCCAACTCGTAACGGAAAAAGGAAGCCGTGCGAGGGAATGTTCCCATCGCACGGCAATTTTTGCCGCTGCCCCGACGCTAATCTCAATCCCTCTAGTCACCGTCCGACCGATTAAGCCCACGCGGCGGCAATTCATCCTTCTTTGCTATCGAGACAATCCCGCTGCGTGTTTAACCATGGTGCTCGAAAAGAAGGCGTGAATTTTCTCTTTCTCCGCTAAATGATTGAAATTTCGCGACTTGCGGCGGCCGTCGGGCGATATGATTTTTCCTTTTACCGGTCGGAAGGTCCGAAAAGGAAATTTACCATTGCCGCTTGTCAATTGACCTTCATTACGTGCGAATCAACTATTATTGCCGGAGAATTCACTATCGCTCCAGTTATATTGGAAATAATTGCCCGTTAATTAACATTTCTTAAAAGTCATTTCACCATCGATGTTTACGAGTTGAATTTTATGGAACGTAAGATGACAAACCGGCTCAGTAGATGTACCCTGACAGACGACACAATTAAAAAACAAGGCAAGAGACATTTTGCGTAACAGCGATGGCTTGCGAGGATCAGGAAGCGGTCGCATCGGCGGGTGAAGAGGTTGTCTTTTTCGCAGCGTGTTGATGTTCCCGGTGATGCAGGTGGATATCCAGGCCGATTTTCAGGAGGATCAGGATGCACAACAGGCCCAAAGGCGCATCGAGGGCCATGACGGCAAAGCCGCCGGCGATGATGGCGACGTGGAGGATGACGATGCGTTTATAGGGCTGGCCCATCAGCTCGTTGAGGGTGAGTTTGGCGTATTCCTTTTTACCGAGATAATTTTGCACGAAGGAGACGCCGTGGCTGAGGATCAATCCCAGGATGGGCCATTGGATCCCGGCGGGGTGATGCCGCCAGAGAGCGGCGATGACGCCGAAAAGTATCTGGAGAAACACAAAGTGGCACGGCCATGCGTTGTCGCCGGGCATGATGTCGGCCCCATCGCCCATCTTGAAGAGCATCAGGATAAAAAAGCCATGGACTGCGCAAAATCCCCCGAAATGCAGGCAAAAGAACGGGATCGCCAATAGCTTGGCGACCCTTCCGATTTTGGCGGGGGCTTGCGCCAGGGCCATTTTCAGGATGTTATAGAAGCCGATGACCAGATTCTCCGCCCAGTAGAGCAGCACGATGCTCGCCGCATCCCATTTCAGCCAGACCACCCCCGCCAGCGGGAAGAGATTCGCCGCGATCAGCAAGAGCAGCGGTAAAGTGGGTTTGGGCCTTTGCATACGGATATCATCGGTTCATTTCAACCGTTCGTCAGAGTTTTGAAAAGAATAGCATGATTCCATTTCAACGCTTTAAACGCGTATTATTCCGAGGCATCCGTGATGATGTGCGGCCCCATGAGTTTCTTCACCCAGGAGCCGGAACGAAGGAAATTCACGGCGGCAATCAGGTAAATGATAAACCGGAAAATAGCTCCCAGGCTCGCGGAGAGTTGCGTGGTCCAGAGAGTTCGCATGTATTTGGCAAGTTCATCTCCGCCGTGGTCCCAGACGCCATTGATGAGGTGAAAACACGTCATTATGATGCCTTCCAGCATTTTTGGAATGGCGATAATCGCCAGCATCAGAAAGCCCACGCCAAAGCCTTTCACGATCAGGTCGAATAGTTCCGCTTTTTTCATAACAACTCCCTGGAAGAACCATTGAAGACTTTATTATGCCTCCGTTTTGGCCGCATCCATGCTTAAAGCGGCTTGCCGCATTCCTGGCAGAACTTGGAGTCTTCCTCGTTGAGTTTGCCGCAGGAGCGGCATTTAATCATGATGACTTTTTCCGGCTCGCCGCCGCCCAGATAATACGCCGTTTTTCGTTCCGGAGAAATCCGCTTGGTCACGGCCGCTCCTTTCCCAGCTATAAATGCGAACCCGATAAAAACGTATTTTACCCGGGCTTTTCATGAATGTAAATACCGCTAATCGCCGGGGATAAAAACACCATCAACGAAGACGCAAAGCAAAAGGAAAAATTCAATATATAATTGCAGCGCATTCTACGGCAACAAAAAACACGCTTGCCATATCATGATATGGCCCAAAAGAGCATCTCGCCCAATGGCCGCTTTTCACGATGATAACGGGGCGGTTTGGGGTTGAAGGCTTTTTTAAGGCCGGCGGAGTCCTGGACGGCGGCTATCATCAGTTGAACCATACTGGTCAGGTCCGCAACGGAGACCACTTCAGCGGCGATTTTCTTGCGCTTTTTGTC
>JAFGBA010000270.1 GCA_016933395.1 Sedimentisphaerales bacterium
GGCTTTCATGATGACCATTACTTCGTGTTAAAGGTTAAGCAGGCATGTTCCGCTTAAATCCACCAACTTTTTTGGAGTTGAACCTTTATTTTAAAACATCCGATGATACTTACCAGTTCTGCATAAGTTTTACAAAATCTTCCAGATTTACACTCTGGTCGTAGTTCAAATCCGCTTCATCGCACCAACCGATTGTTTCGCAATTACCGGAGAGCCAATAGGAGCAGAATTGAGTCAGGTCCAATAGATTGACGGTGCAATCGTGGTTGAGATCACCTGTTAAAGGCGTTTCCAAACCCCACCGAGCCCACCCTACAGAAGCTATTCCGTCGGCGGTTTCGATGCCTCCCCCGGCAATTAACTCGCCCTTATAAATAATGGATGCATTGACACTATAATAATAAGTATCTAATCCCGTTCCCATGGGCTGCCAATTTACACCGTCCCAACGTGCTGCATGATTGCAGCTTATACCTCCCGCAGCAGTGAAGGAACCCATGGCAATTAAATCGCCATTATAGACTTCCAATGTATAGGCATAATTATCCAGTCCATCGCCCAAAGGTTGCCAGTTACTGCCGTTCCAGCGGGCGATGTTATTAAAACCAGGACCGACGTTACTCAGGTCACCGCTGACAACGAGTTGACCGTTATAAAAGGACATAGCACTGATCCATTCATTGACAGGATCAGCAGCCAACTGCCAATTCGCTCCATCCCAGTAAAAGACACAACCGGAATCGCCTGGATAAGGGTATTGTCCTGATACATAAAGCTGATCACCATAAACCATTGCCTGGGAAACGTTTGTTATACCGGAGCCCATCGCTGTCCAGTTGGCCCCGTTCCATTGACTAACTCCATCACTCCCAACGGCAATTAATTCACCATTGTATATGACTAAATCATTCACCGTGTAATGTGTAATTCCATTATCCATGGGTTGCCAATCAACGCCGTCCCAGCGCAATATTTTATACACAACAAGAGGATCTTCCGATACGACAAAATGTCCACCAACGATGATATCTCCTTGATAACTCACCACTGAGGTATATGTATTGCCGCCGGCTGCCGATTCATCGGAGATGCTTGGAGCGGCCGATTCCCAGGAGTCTCCATCCCAACGAGCTACATCATATAATCTGGTAGTGCCCCCATAGTAAAGGCTCCCCAAGGCGATCAAGGATTCTTCATGCACGGTGAAATCCGCTATCAGCCAGCTTATACCATGGGCATTGCCGGGATCAAATCCATGCCAGTCGCTTCCATCCCAACGTGAAAACGCCCACGAACAAGTACCGTCTGTCGCCTGTGTGCCGGCGCCGACATAAAGATTATCGTCAATTACCGCCATGGCGTCTGCACTCGTCGATATCAGATTTTCGTGATGACTTTGCCAACTGCTGCCGTCCCAACTAACCAAAGATCGTAAAATCGGCCCTTCCGGACCATAGCTATAAAAATGACCTCCCGACACAAACAATTTGCCATCATATACGGCCATATCATATACATTGCGTCCTAAAAGCCAGCTACTCGTTGCATCCAGCGTTTCCCAGGCGGATCCATTCCAACGGCCGACTCCCACGCCGGTTTGAAAGGGAGGAAGCCCACCGACATAAATACTTCCACCAACATATAAATCGCCGTTGTAAACCTCAAGAGCTTGAACGCCGATAGGATCAAACGATTCCAGAAATAAAGAACTAGCGCCTAATTGCGTCCAGGTTGCCCCGTCCCAAGAATATACCTTTCCGAGAGCGCCGGCTATGAGATTGCCGTTATATTCGCATAGCGCTTTGGCACCAATATATCCCGTACCGACGTTATACCAAGCGGAGCCGTCCCAACGAGCGACCTTCGACATCGGCAGGGCGCCGGCGCTTTCTTGATACAAGCCCCCGGCTATGAGGTCGCCCTGATACAGCAACAAGGCGTAAACTTTATACCAATTTCCTGATATTCCGCCGACCATTGAATACCAGTTGGTTCCATCAAATCGAGTGATATTGTTGACGGTAACACCGCCGGCTGTCTCAAATACACCACCAACAATCAAATCTCCGTTAAACACCGCCAGGGCATTTACTTCCGCATCGTCATCAGGAGGGTAAACCGTGGTAAAATCGCCTAGACCCCTCCAGGATGTTCCGTCCCAGGCAGCCAGGTTATTGGCAATGACGTTGCCGGCGATTTTGAACTCACCGCCGACAACGATTAAATTCGGCTCCGGTCCGGCGCCGTCGGGATCCCATGTGGTTATGGCGTTGACACCCCCACTAACGCCGGGGATACCCTGGCCGCTTTTCCAGCCGGGTTCACATTGCCCCAGGCAAGATGGGGCATTGGCCAATGATACAATTACCCAAAAAACCATACCCCAAAGCCAAATCCTTACGCTCCTATTTACTTTATACATAACCGACCTCCATAAATTAGGGAACACCTTGTGTCTTGAGCAAACTTAAAGATCGTGTTATTTGAGTTTCTCCCCGATCAGACTAATACTATTATTAATATAAAGAACGTCAATAAAAAAACGCCTATAATCATAAAAATGAATAGGATTTAGCAAGATGTGTTAGCCATTCCCATGAGCCGTTCTATTTCCTACCTGTAAAAAGCCCCTGAACAACCAAGACAACCATTGCATACCTGCCATATGAGTTGTAAAATATGGGTTTGCCCATTGGCATAAATTGCTCTAACTTGAGGTTTCTATGAGACATACAATCAGTGCCCTCGTTCAGAACCAACCCGGTGTGCTTGCCCACGTCGCCGGTATGTTCGCCGCGCGAGGGTTTAATATCGATTCTCTGGCTGTGGGTCGCACTGACGATCCTTTTGTTAGCCGGATGACCATTATTGTTCTGGGTGACGACGCCACCATTGAGCAGGTTCGCAAACAGTTGGGGAAAATCGTGCCGGTATTGAAAATATTCGATTACACCGGTCAGGACCTGGCCGAACGCGACCTGATGCTGGTAAAAATCACCTGCCCGCCCGAAAAGCGGCCGGAAATCCAGGCCCTGATCGAAATGTTTCAGGGTAAAGTTGTGGACATCGGTCCCAAATTCGTTATGGTGGAAATTACCGGGCCGGAATCCAAGCTGGAGGCATTCCTCGACATGGCCCGGCCTTATGGCGTCAAGGACGTCGCTCGCACCGGACTGATTGCCTTACCGCGTCATCCGCGCGCCGCTGGTAAAGCCGGTACGGAGGATGCGGACGAACCAGCACCAATAGGAAAGTAAGGCGGGCCGTACCCGCCATTAGACATAAGTATATGTCATGGAAAAACTTTTTTGTCAGCTTGAGCGAGACGAAAGGTTTCTCTTATTCAAAAAGAGAGATTCTTCGCTGCGCTCAGAATGACAATGTTATTTCCGCAACAGGAATTACAATCGCTCTAGCAATACGAACAGGAGAATAACGCATGAGCCAGGCTAAAGTGTACTACGAACAAGACGCCCCTAAAACCGCTCTTGAAGGTAAAAAGATCGCCGTCATTGGTTACGGCAGCCAGGGGCATGCTCATAGCCAGAACTTACGCGACAGCGGCATGAATGTCGTCGTCGCCGAATTACCCGGCACTGATAATTTCAAACTCGCCCAGGAACACGGTTTTAGCCCCATCGCCGCCGGCGAAGCCGTCAAAGGCGCAGCTCTTGTCATCATCACTTTGCCCGATGAAGTTCAGGCCAAGGTGTATGAAAAGGAAATCGCCCCCAACTTGAAGGCGGGCCAAACGCTGGGCTTCTGCCACGGGTTCAATATCCATTTTAAGTACATCGTTCCGCCCAAGGATATCAATGTGGTGATGATCGCCCCCAAAGGTCCCGGCCATCTTGTTCGCAGTGAGTTCGTCAAGGGCGGCGGTGTGCCGTGTTTGGTGGCCGTAGAACAGGATCCTACCGGCGACGCCAAGGCCATCGCCCTGGCATGGGCCAACGGAATCGGCGGCGCCCGCGCGGGCATCATCGAAACCACCTACAAGGAAGAAACCGAAACAGACCTTTTCGGCGAACAGGTGGTGCTGTGCGGCGGACTTAGCGCATTGATCAAGGCCGGATTTAATACGCTCGTTGAGGCAGGCTATCAGCCGGAAATTGCCTACTTCGAATGCATGCACGAAGTCAAGCTCATCGTGGACTTGATATACCAGGGCGGCTTAAGCTACATGCGCTACAGCATTTCCAACACGGCCGAATACGGCGACCTGTCCCGCGGGCCGCGGATCATTACCGACCAAACCCGAGCGGAGATGAAAAAAATTCTTAGTGAGATTCAATCCGGGGCGTTCGCCAAAGAATGGGTCAACGAATACCAGACCGGCTTGAAGAACTTCAACGCTCTCTATAAAGAGGATCACGAAAGCAAACTAGAACAAGTCGGCCGCAAGCTTCGCAAGATGATGAAGTGGATCAACGCCAAAGAGGTGTAAGGCCTGATTAAGGGAAGACGTTCATGCTGGTGGAAATGGAATTAGCGCGGATTATTATACAGGAAACCAGCGAGCAACAAATCATTGTGTTGCGCGAAAAGGGAGGAGAGCGGGCGTTTCCTATAAGCATCGGAATCGGGGAAGCGTTGGCGATTAACCGACGGGTGAATGGTTTGTCCATGCCGCGGCCGATGACGCATGACCTTGTGCTGAATGTTATTCGGGAAATGGGTGGCGAGTTGGAGCGGGTGGTGATTAACGATTTGCGGGAACATACGTTTATCGCCAACCTGGAGATTCGGCGGGAAGGAGAGATTATTGAAGTTGATTGCCGCCCCAGTGATGCGATTGCCGTGGGCGCAGCGCAGGAAACGCCGATTTTCGTGGCGGAGCATGTTTTAGAACAGGTATGCTGAACGGCGCATATAAGCTCTGTGATCAGACGATGGTGAGTTACCACCTTAGAATGATAATCGTGACAGCAGCGTTTTATACACGCCCGAAGAACTAATTTTCATTTTTCATGGAACTAAAATCTCTACGCCACGGGGTCGGCTTCGAGATTGTAGTATTTCATTTTTTTGTATAGCGTGGTGCGGTTGATGCCGAGGGCTTCGGCCGTTTCCTGGCGGTTCCAATTGTGCCGGCGAAGGCTCATTTCTATGATACGTTTTTCCGGCTCTTCCAGAGCGTCGCGCAAGGTCATCGGTTTGTAAGTTTGCGTTTCCTGCTGCTGGGCCTGTTCCAACAGCGTCGCAGGCAGGTCCTCCATGCCGATCATGCTGTGTTTGCCAAGCACTACGGCCCGCTCAACCACGTTTTCCAGTTCGCGAAC
>JAFGBA010000271.1 GCA_016933395.1 Sedimentisphaerales bacterium
ATTTTGCACTTCCGCCCTCGCCCGCTGGACCGTACAAGACACCCTTAACTTGCTCGATTCCTATAAAATCTCCTATGAAGAGCGCTACCACGGTCGCCTCTTCCTTATCGGCCCGGCCACTCAAATAGTATCAATGTTTGAAGCTCTTTTAAGACAAGAACTTATAAAAATTTGCTGGAAAACTCAAATTAGAGCCGCTCATTTCATTGATAAAATGTTCCACGTGGAACATTTTTCGGGGTTCAGCCATGCCGCCGCCCTTGTTGTTGCTACCGGCGGTGTCGCTTGGCCTCAGGCAGGAGCGACCGGCATTGGCTACCGGATTGCCGAATCATTCGGGATTCCGGTGGTTCCACATCGGCCGGGGCTGGTTCCGCTACGGTTTGGTCCGGATGATCAGGCGTGGCTGGGAGATCTTGCAGGTGTGAGCCTCACCGTCGAGATCGAGCACGCCGGGCAAAGATTCAGGGATCAGGTATTATTCACCCATCGAGGATTGAGCGGGCCGGCGATCCTGCAGGTATCCTGCACCTGGCGGGAAGGGGAAGCGGTTCTTATCAACTGGTTGCCGGGGAGCGATGTGTTGACGATGCTCTGGGAGCAGAAGCAGCAGGGCGGTGGTGTTACGGTCGGGCGGCGGTTGGCGGGTCTGTTGCCGCAGCGAATGTTGGGTAAGTGGGTTGAGCGATACCTGGGGGGGGCGCCGCCGGCCCAATGCAGTCGGGGGCAACTGGAGGCGTTCGCGCAGGCGGTGCACCAATGGCCGTTTCGACCGGCGGGGACCGAAGGGCTGGAAAAGGCCGAGGCCACCCTCGGCGGGATCGATACAAGAGCTTTGTCATCAAAGACGATGGAAGCGAAGGGCGTACCGGGTCTTTACTTTGTGGGGGAGGTCATGGACGTCGCCGGCAGGCTCGGTGGTTACAACATCCACTGGGCTTTAGCATCAGGATGCGCAGCGGGGGGCGCTGTTTAGCAACGCCCAGCCGCTACGATTTGGTCACATTCAAAGCGTTTTTCCTTCATCCTCATCGAATGGTATGGAATGCGTTTTTGGGGAGGATTTGGTCGAATGAACCTTACTTTCACCATTGGCGTCGGGGACGCCAAGATCTATATTATAAGTGATCTCATTATTGGATGAGGATTGAGTGTGTGTGGTTTTTAGCGATGACGATGGTGTCGGTTGTTCCGATTCAGGCGCATCATCATTGACGTTATGCTTGTCAGCCGACGACGTGTTAGTTACCAGTGCCACCAGTTGCTGGATCATCACTTTCATTTGTTTCGCCTGGCGAGTAAGATTTTTCGCAGCCTGCTCAGATTCCACCGTGCTGGAAGCATACTGTTGTGTAATCTCATACATCTGGCTGGTTGTGGTGTTTAATTGTTCAACACCCAAGGCTTGTTCCTTGCTGCCGGCGGAGATTTCGTTGACCACGTCATTCGATTTTCGCGTGGCGGAAGTAATATCCTGAAGGATTTTAGTGACGTCATCGGCCAGTTTAGCACCGGTTTTTGAGTTATTGACTGAGGTTTCAATCATCTCCGTCGTGTTGCGGGCGGCTTCGGCGCTGCGTTGAGCGAGATTCCGCACTTCCTGAGCAACGACGGCGAAACCTTTGCCGGCCTCACCCGCCCGGGCCGCTTCCACGGCGGCGTTCAGGGCCAATAAGTTGGTCTGAAACGCGATTTCGTCGATAACTTTGATAATTTTAGCGGTTTCATCGGCGCTTTTTTGGATTTTGCCGATGGCCTCATTAAGACGGGCCATGGCTTCATTGCCTTTTTCCGCGAAAGAGCGCGATTCATCCGCCAGAGAACTCGCCTGTTGAGCGCTGTCGGCGTTGCGGGTGGCCATGGAGAGAATTTCCTGCAGACTGGCGTTGGCGGTTTCCAATCCGGCGGCCTGCTGTTCAGCGCCTTGTGCAAGGGTTTTTGAGGCGGTTGACACCTGATTGGCGGCGGTATCCACTTCTTTTGAACCCGACGTGAGATTAATGATAATTCGACGCAATGGTTTGCTGATATTTACAGAGACGCCAAAGAAAATAACAACAAGAATAGCAACGCCGACGGTGCAGATTATAAGCGTTTCTTTAAGAATAGCTTTCGCTTCACTCAGAACGTTATATTCCGGGATCACGGTAATCAGGCGATACGACGATGTCTCCGCACTGGTTTGATTCGCTGCGAGTTCGACGGGGCTTAAGATAGAAGCAAAACCAATGTATTTAACGGAGCCGTCCCGGTCAAAGGGGGCGGGTTTACCTGCCTGTGACGCATCACCAAGCCACGTACGAAGAGATTCGTCGAGAATAAATTGCGGCGCCTTATTTTCGACAGTACAGAATGCCAGGGTGACGCCTTGTTGAATATCTTGCAGGAGGACTTCGGCGTCTTCACAATCATTGTTAGCAAATGTTGTGCGAATGTTGTCAACGTGCTGTTGTAAGATGGACCAGTCGGCATAAGCCAAAAAGATACCATTGGGTTTTCCGGACGAATCCACGCACGGGAATGAGAAAACGAAGGTTTTTGTAAAATCTCGCTGTAAATACGTTGCAAGGGCCGTATCCAACAAGGTCACGGTAAGGTCTTTGCGACCAAGAAGCGCTTTGATTTCCTGTGGTTGCTGACCCAAGAGAGCCGTGACCGCTTTGGGAGTTTCTTCACTGTTGGCGGTGGCGGAAACAATTTTTCCATCGGCATCAGCAAGAGCGATCATGCAAATTTCCGGTGTGCTTTGCAGCATTTCGACAAAGCGTTTATCAAGCTCGGTGAGTGTCTTGAACTCAATCGCCATGCCGTAAATATTGTCCGCCGCCCAGTTAGCCACCGACCGGTGTTGTTTGATCAAGGAGTCGTTGATGGTTTCGGCGTTATTCTGGATGATCAGACGGGTCGCGTTTTCAACGCATTTTATTGACGTGTCGCGATGAGCCAGATACATCGTCCAGGAAATCGCCAGCGCCAATAACACTGAAGGCACTAAACCGGATAGAATTTTTATTTTGACGCTGCATCTATTCCAAATATTTAACGGAAACATGGCACTTGCTCCTTGATATAAAGAATTAGTTTTTAAATCGGAATCCGGACGGCATTGCCGGGCAATGGCCGTCCGGATCCGGATGTCTTCTTTAAATTTAATGTTCCATACAAATGGGAATCATTAAATTATAGTTACGGTACATCATTGTTGCTGCGGAGAACCCGATCCGGCGACATTGGTCGGCAACGGTTCAAGTTCCGTGGGCTTGCCGGCGGCGGAGCGTTCGGCATTCCACTCATCGCGGGTGCAGACAGCCTGCGCACCCGGCACTTCGTTGATGATTTCGAAGTAGTCCAGTTTGAATTTATCCTTGAGCACTTCGGCTTCCGGTTTGCACTTTACGGCATAAACCGTCTGGACTGACTGGTGGTCGAAATCACGCCATTGCTGTTTATCCTTGAGCAGTTGATACTCATGGCCTTCGAGAGCTTTGACAACGGCGGCGGTATCGAAGGAACCGGCGCGTTCCACTGCGGCCTTGTACTCATATAGGATGGCATAGGCGCTGGCGCCGGACGTACTGGGATAGCGGTTGTATTTGGCGGCAAAGGTTTCGACGAATTGTTTGCCGCGTTCATAATTGTATTTGTAGGGAACCTGCCAGCACCAGGGCAGAGCGCCGATGACGCCTTCCATAACCTTGGGTCCGCCGCCTTCGGCCATACCCAGGGTCAGGTTGGGAACCACGATTTGCATCTGGGACTTGAGGCCCTGTGTGGTGGCCTGGCGAATGCCCATCACCATGTCATTACCGAATAATACAAGAACCAGTACATCGGGCTTGACCATTTTAGCAAAGGAAATCGCCTTCTTGAAATCCTCTTCCGTGGCTTTGGGGAAGGGGGTCAACATGCCTTTATGCGTATTGGTGTCTTCGGTGTTGGTGAATTTGCGGACGGAAGATTCCGTGGTGTGGCCCCAGGTGTAATCCGCGGTGATGTAAAGGTACTTTTTGCCGGCAAAATTTTTGTTAAGATAGTCGGCAATGGCTTTGGCGCCCATCCATGAATCGTAGCATTCACGGAAGGTGCAACGATGGCCGTCCGTGCCGGTGGTGGCCGTCGAATAGGACAGCGTGGCAAAGAAGGGAATACCGCGTTCCTGACAGGTATTGCCGGCGGCGACGGCGACGGAACTGGCCGAACCGCCAAAAATCATTTTAGCGCCTTCGTCTATCAGTTCATTGACGTTCTGCGGTGTGATTTTGGCGTCGGATTTAGAATCGCGCCAGATAATTTCGATCTGGTTGCCGTTGATTCCGCCAGAGGCGTTGATCTCGGAAACCGCCAGTTCAGCAGCCTGCCACTGAGCAAGTCCCATGGCACTATAAGGACCGGTTTTGGGATAGTTCAGACCGACTTTTACCGTTTCCGCGGATGCTGAAACGATCAGCATTAACACCACGGCGGCTACAATCCAGAGTTTGCATGTTCTGTTCATGTCTTTCTCCTTAAGTTCATACCCATTGAACCTTTAACCGTTCACAATGAACGCTTTCAACTTTTCAAAAAATGGCGCTGATTACAAATTCAACATAGCATGGCAAAGAAGAGGAAGCATGGTTGTTGGCGCCATGTAGCCGTCATCGTCGGAGCATTTAAGGAACTTTATAGGAATTTGGCTGAAATTGTGAAAAAACGCACGAGGAGCCAATTATTGAACACGTTAAGAAAGATTTAGGAGGATTATAAGGGTTTTGGGGGCAAAAAAGGAGAACGCCGATAACCAATAATAAGAATTTAAAAAAATCGTTTATGTTTATATGCGGTTTATAGGACCTAAAATATTTTCGACATTGGCGGCTTATATCCCAGTCTGGCGAAATAAGAATTTAAGACATGTGTGGTTTTTTCAAAAAGTTTCAGAACACCAACGAACCGGCGTGCAAAGGATTTATTGCTCAATATTGCAAAGGGGAGATGCAAAGCCAATGCAAGCGCAAGGAATACCGCAAGAAAAACGGAACGCCGCCGGTCGATGAAATGATGCCAAACGGTATGTTCATAAAGTCATGAATTTATATTAACCTGGCCGGTTAAGACAGAGCAACAGGTGAAATCAACCGTAGGTTGATTGACTTTAAAGGAAAAAGAGGCATATAATTTAATGTGACAAAGGATAAGGAAACCTGGTTGGCTTGCACCGGGCGGTTGATCCATAAAAAGTCACGATGATTTAAAGCAAGCCTGGTAACCCGTGGGACAGCCTCCTGCCCACGGGTTTTTTTATTGTTTTTTTGCCTTTGGTTGTCTTTCGAATGCTGTTTTGCATAGAATATCATGGAACCTGGGAAAGGACGTGAGAGTAATATTTGAGTTGTTTGGCAAAGCCGGCCAAACAGCCATGAGGGTTGTAGAAACAGGCTGACGTCCGGGGTCATACGTGGCTACGGACGTCTTTTTTAGTGGGATGAGGAGGGCTATTGACCAACTTGACCCAAGTTTTTAAAATCCTGGTATGAAGCGAATAGCAGCGATTCTATTTGACCTGGATGGAACATTGACGGTTCCATGCCTCGACTTTGCCGCGATGAAGGAGGAGATGGGCATTGCGGAGGGATACATTCTGGAGGAAATGAAGCGGATGTCGCCGGCGCAACGGGCGCACGCGGAGCAGGTGCTGGATCGGCATGAAGAACAAGCCGCGAGAACGTCGCAGCTCAATCCGGGCGCTGCGGAAACGCTGGAGCGATTACGTCGGGAGGGGCGAAAGATCGGATTGATTACACGCAATTGCCGCGCCAGCGTGAAAACCATCAGCCAGATACATGGTTTGGTGTTTGATGCGGTGATAACACGCGAAGATGGCGCTGCAAAACCGGCGCCGGATCCGGTGTTGCGGGCGTGTCAATTACTGGATGTGGCCCCGGATGAAGCGATCATGGTGGGAGATTATTTGCATGACATGCAAGCCGGCAAGACGGCGGGGACATATACCGTTTTACTGAGCACGCATCCGAATCATCGCGATTACCACGGCTGGGCGGATTTTGTGATAAATCGGCTGGAGGAACTGCATAGGATTATTGAGGGCATGGAGGACGCTGCGGATATGAAACAAACTTAACACCTTGAAATTCAATTAAGCAAAGATACATCCTGATTTGGAGGATACCGGGGAGGGATAAAACTATTTTGAACGCAAGGAAAATTGGCCGGATAAATAATTTATCTCCAATCGATAATCACAGAGGAATCCCCTGACGCCTAATAAAACGTGTTTTAAGTCTTTAAGTACGGCAACTTTTACTTTTTTTATTATGCGAACGGTTTCATTTTTTAAGTTACCATTCA
>JAFGBA010000272.1 GCA_016933395.1 Sedimentisphaerales bacterium
GAAAATACCAGTGCCCCCGGCTCATTAAAGTTGGGATCTTCACCATAGAGCGGATCTACCTTCACCAGATACACATCTTGAAGATTAACTGAATCACCCTTGGTCCATTGCAAATCCGTGGTAATCGGCTGCAACGCCGGTTCGGCCGGATCTTCATCTTCCGGGATGGGATTTCTGGCCAAAGAACTTTTTTCATACAACGACTGAATCGTTTCCGCGCATAAGGCGGCGGAATAAATGCGAACATCATCAATCCGGCCGTCGTAATAATTATCAGGATCGCTTCCCGTTGCCAAAACACGGGCGCCGATAACCAAATGAGAATCGTTGCCGGGCAGCAAGGGACTTGAGGCAACAGTTTCTTTTAACTCGCCGTTCACATATATCTGCATTTCCCGGCCGTTGCTGACGCCTGCCACGTGATACCAATCATTGGGATCCACCGTCTCGGTGTCATTGGCGGCAACACTACTGTCAGAACCGATGGGGTAAACCGAGAAGGTTAAGACGCCATTGAGTTCCAGTAGTAACCATTGACGATTATAATCGACAATGCGCGGTTTATATCCGTGTGAAGCCGGACGAACCCAGGCCATTACCGTCACCGCCGGCAAGCCTTCCAAACTCGGTTGTAGGCCGATAGGCACACAATTATCATCGCCGTCGAACGCCATCGCCTTCCCGAACGTGCTGCCGTCAAACGGAACCACACCATCCGTCCAGGTGTCATCAACTGACGTACCATTAAAGCTGCCCACACTGTCCGCCACAGCGGTGCCGGAGCCTTCGTCCAGTTTCCAATAGGCCTCCAGGGCGCCGGTAGTGTAAGTGAGGACCGGTCCCACGGCGATCAGGTTATTACCCGCATCACGGGTGTCGATGCGCCATTCATAGACAGTATCCGGGCTTTGGCCTGTCGCCGTCCAGGTCGTATCTGTGGTATTTGTTTGAAAAGACATTGAACCTTGCTGGCCCCAATATACATCATAGGATGCAATCGTCGGGTCGCCTTCCCAGCTTAGTGGTTGCGTATAGGGATCCGCGCCTTCCATCCCGTCCCACGGATAGTGGTTTAGTGTAGCGCCTTCAGTAGTGAAACTAAACATTACGCCTTCGTAAGAATCCGTTGCGGTTACCGTATTCACTCGCCAATAATATGTCTTTCCCGCCGCTAACGTGGGAATGAACGAAGTACCTGTGGTGCTGCCGACAAAATCATCCGAAAGGTCCGTATCGGTGCCCAGATACACGTTGTACGTGGCGCCTGCGGCCTTGGGAGGCTGAACCCAACTCAACGTCGAAGTCGTGGGAATCTGGGCGGCCCCATCCGCGGGTGTGCCTTCGGTCACCGTATAGTCCACCGCCAATGGCGACCAGAGACCTGAAGCGATATTAGCGATAACAGAGCCAGGCAATGCCGTGTCATACACAGCCACATCGCTCATCCGACCATCAAAAAGCATTTCTGTACCGCCACTGTCAACATTACGCCCTAATCCCATGGTGTCTATATCCTGGACATGATCAAAGAAATCCATGGTGGTTATGCCGGCCGGATCAAGCGGCTGCTCCACACCGTCGATATATAGTTTCACGTCCCCGCCGGCGCCCGGCACGGTGACGGCAACATGGTGCCATCCGCCGAAAGGTGAGGTGCTGCCGTCTGTGCGTACGTCTTTGGTGACGTCACCGTTGTTGCGACATCTGTAGAAAACTGCGTCATAATTGTAGGCTACGGGGCGATAGTTAACTAAAAAACGCAGATCACTACTGGCGTCACCGCTATCTGATGCACCCAGAATAACGTCCACAGAATACTCTTCCACAGCATCACGATTAATCCAGGCCATGATGGTTCCCTGAGTTAATCCGCTAAAATGGCTGATCTGGTCATTCAAATTAACGTATTCATCGGTATCCCCCCAGGTCCATTCCAGAACATTGCCCCGCGTGCCGTCAACGACCCACGTGGGATCCTTGACCGCGTCCGTATTATTATCACCCAAAAATCCATCATAACCATTGCCGGATGCATCCCCCACGATCTGGCCCGATCCTTCATCCAGCGGCCACCAGGCGACCAAATCCGCCTGCGTTGCTCCCACTGCGAACAATAATAGCATTACTAATCCAATTCCATAGGCGTGCTTCTTCATAACATCCTCCATTCATTAAAAAAACCTGGACGTGCCTATCAAGCGTTAACGTGTTGAATAGGCTGAATTATTCGGTATTTATTCAAATTAACACACATTGCTAATTATTGGTCATTATGTCATTATGTAAGACATAATGACATAATAAAACATTTCTACAGATATTTCAACCTCTTTTTTGATAAAATTTCAAACCACCCAAAAATGATATAACTTCATTATATACAGATATTAATATGACATTTCACAAATTGCCGTGCAAAAAATTTTATTAAAAATACATTTTTTCGAATGTTAATCACTGTACGGAAAATCCTCTAACCACATGGAAATTAACCAGGATAAATCTTCCATATTTACAATGCAGTCTTCGCTGAGATCGCCTATCGGAAATACCGTACAGGGACGATCATCGACCAACCAGTTATTCACCATAAGGGCCAAATCTTCCATATTCACTACACGGTCCAGGGTTAGATCTCCCAATAGAGTCACCTTGTCAGCACCATTGGTAAGCCATTCGAGGGAAAAGTGAGCAAAGGTGATTTTTCCGTAGGAGTCTCTTTCATACAGACATCCCAGCGAATAATCACCCTCCACCATCAGGCATGAATAAGCCGACGATCCGGCGTACAGCGTTTTGGCGACCGGCCAGGTGTCGCCTTCGTCATAGCTGAGTTTGATGGTCATATTGGTGCGGTTGGTGGCGGCGGGATTACTGAAAAGCAGCCGGTTTTTGTCCGGTTTCGCAAACTGTGTATGGCGTAAAAAACTTGCCTGACAGGTTGGTTCAATAAGTTCATAATCTGGCGCGATTGGGCTCCATGTTGCACCACCGTCATTGCTGGTGGAAACGCCGCGATAGCCGGTATGGCTGCCGGACCGCCGGTGGTTGAGCACGAGTACACCGTTATCCAACTCTACCACTTGGCACTCACTGCTATCGGGTAAAATATCCGGCCCATGCGTCCAGGTCGCGCCGTGATCGTCGCTATAAATAACGTGAGAACCGTAGGTGCCGTCGTAGTATTGATGCCAACATGGAACCACCAGCCGCCCGGCGTAAGGCGTCTCCTGAAGCTGAATGCCCACTCCCGGCCCGGTTCCGCCTCGATACCACTCGGCCGGAACTACCGCCTCGGTGATTTCCTCCCGCTCTGACCAGGTTACCCCATCATCATCGCTATAGCCAACGAAAACGCGCATGTTATTGCGGTAAAACGCTAACCAGATACGCCCCGTTTCCTTATCCACTACCACACAGGGATTGCCAATGGTGATCGTAGCCGTATCTCCTTCTTCGTAAACCAATTCCAACGATCCCCAGGTTTGCCCGTCATCATGACTGCGTTTCAAAACAATATCGATGTCGCCGCTATCGGCCGAACTGTTTTTCCGCCCTTCGCAAAACGCCAATAGTGTCCCCTGCTGTGTCCTGATAATCGCTGGGATACGAAAAGTATGATACCCTTCCGTTCCACTCACAAAAACATCCGTTTGCTCAAGAAAAGAACCTTGTATATCCGTCGTAAAGCTCCAAACGTCCCCCTCGGCGACAAGTTCCCCTGATGCATTGCGTGTATCGATGCGCCAATAATATTCGGTCTGTCCCTCCAGTTTCTCTACGGGTTCATAAACCGTAGCCTGAACATTATCGAGATACTCAAGCGCATCCGGGCTAAGCCCCGAATACACATCATACCTAGCCGATGTCACATCGCCGCTCCAACCTAAAGAAGTTCCCGTATAGACATCAACACTACCATCGGCCGGATTAGGATCTGTCGCCTTTCCTTGGGTGGTGAAGCTCATCATTACCCCCGTGTACGTATCCGTCGCCGTCACCACGTCCACCCGCCAGTAATAGGTTTGTCCAACTAACAAGGCCGGAACAAAAGATGTGGATGAAGTGGCGCCGACAAAATCATCTGACAAATCAGTATCTGTCCCTAGATAAACATGATACATAGGGCCACTCGCCGCCGCGGGCTCCTCCCAGCTTAATATCGTAGCCAGGCCAACTTGGATCGCGCCGTTTTCCGGTGTTCCTGTCATTACCATATAATCCAGCGCTCCGGGAGTAGCCACGCCCGTCGCCACAAGTGCAATTTCATCCGCGCTAAGCACCTGGTCAAACACCGCTACATCACTCATCCGCCCGTCAAACGGCATTTCCGTACCATCGCTGTCCACATTTCGCCCTAATCCCATCGTATCGATATCGGAAACGCCGGCGAAAAATCCCAGCGGCGAGGTACTGATTCCTGCCGGATCCAACGGTTGCTCCACCCCATCAATATAAAGTTTTACCTCATTGACCGCCGATACAGTTACGGCTACGTGATGCCATCCTCCAAAAGGAGAAACCGCGAGTTGATCATCCGTGCGAACTACCGCGGGTTTTATGCCGTCGTTGCGAACATTGAAGAAAAGGCTGTCATACGCATAACTCACCGGCCGATAATTCACAAAAAACCGAAAATCACTGCTTGCATCTGAACTATCCGACGCCGCCAGAATAATATCCACTGGATATAATTCCACCGCCGCCCTGTTAATCCAGGCCACGATCGTCCCCTCAGTCAATCCCTGAAAATAGTCAATTCTCGCATCCAGATTCACATATTCATCGACATCGCCCCATGTCCATTCCAATACATAACGGTTCCGAACCGAATCATATACCCAGGATGGATCCTTACTCGTGTTGTCTGTGGAATCTCCCAGAAATCCGTCACATCCATTCCCGGAAGCGTCCCTGGCTCCCTGCCCCAATCCTTCATCCAACGGCCACCAGGCAACGATTTCTCCATGTGCAAAAATTGCAGATAAAACTAAAAATCCCCATGCAAATAATTTAATCCCCCACATACTACCAAACTTCATGACACTTTCCATCCAATAAAATCCTGTTAATATGTAATAATGTATGACATAATAAGGCCCTTGGATGGAAAAATCAAGAACTTAATATTAACCATGATGTTTAAAAATACAAATTGAATATTTTGTAACTTGTTTAATAATAATTGGTTATATAATATATGGCGGATAGGCAATATTGGGCACAGGTAAAAGCGCCGTAACAATAATTACAAATCCAATTAAAATGGATGACAAGAATAGAAAGCTTGACCATACTCCAAATGAAATCCCATAGGTTGGATTTTACTAAAAACTCAATAGTCTAAGGATGATTTATGTTATTAAGAAGCACATATTTCACCGTTATATGTCTAATAACCTTCTGTTTTGCCGGGCAATCTTGCGCTCAATCTTCCCGTTTGACACCAAAACAAAAGGTTGAGTCGGCCACTATTCCCCCTGCATCGAATATAAGCGACCTGCGTGAACAACGCCAAAAAACCAAATATCGCACCCGCCGCATCATCATGAATAACGACGGCAATGATTTCCACCTGCTCGATCCCAATGATCTTGAACAACCGAAAAAATTCCTCGAACGCCGCACCACACCCCTGATCGATTCGCACGTCGATTCCATTTTCTACTGCACGGGCGTCTTTAACAAATACATGAATCCTATGAACGATAGCGAATGGTTCCACAACAGTGACCGGTTCGATTCCAAGCTGGCGCCCCTCATGCGTCAGCGCAGCGTTGATTCCTTAAACATCATGATCGAATTTTGCCATGCTCACGACAAGGAAATCTTTTGGTCTATGCGAATGAACGACACCCACGATGCCAGCTACTCGTTCCATTTTTCCCAATGGAAAAAGGATCATCCCGATTGTCTCGTCGGCAAAAAAGAAGACTTGGATAAGATGAAATACGGCGGTCGCCGCTGGTCGTCGCTCGATTACAACAAACCTCAAGTTCGCGATAAGGTTTTTAGCATCTTGTCCGAAATATGCGGCCGGTACGACGTGGACGGAGTGGAACTGGACTTCTTCCGCCATCCAGTCATCTTCAAGGAACAGATGTACGGTGAACCCATAAACCAGGCCCAGCGCGATAAAGTGACGGATATGATCAGGCGTATTCGCACCATGACCGAAACCGAAGGCCTTCGCCGCGGTAAACCTTTCCTTATTTCTATTCGCGTCCCTGACTCCGTAGATTACTGCCGCGCCATCGGCTTGGATATCGAAAAATGGCTGCAAGAGGGCCTCATTGATATCGTCACCGGCGGCGGCTACTTCAAACTCGAACCATGGGAGAACCTCGTCGCCCTCGGCAAGAAATACGATGTCCCCGTCTATGCCTGCCTCGTTCGCCGCCGCATCGAGCCGGTAACTTCAGAGCCGGAAGGCGAAGACTCCCTCCTTATCTGGCGCGGCGAAGCTTATAACGCCTGGAAAGCTGGTGTAA
>JAFGBA010000032.1 GCA_016933395.1 Sedimentisphaerales bacterium
CTGGCCGCCGCCTTCCAGACAAAGATCGGGCGGATGAGTGCCTTTGCGATTATCCTGGCTGAAAACGACGCAAAAATCAACTTCCGGCTGATATGGGCAGACATAACTGCGATAAATCGCATCTTCGGTCTCAAGGACAATAAGCGATTTTTTGTCAAGTTCCAGGTCGTAACCGAACCATTCGCATCCCATCAGTTGGACTTGATTCGGCAGAACATTTTTCACCGTGTTTTCATCATAAATAGTGGGCTGTTGTTTTTGCAGTTGTCTGGCTATTACAGATGTGATTATCAACACAAAAACGACTATTAGTCCCGAAGGGGAGCGCATAGCGCCCAGAAGTCGTGTTTTCTGGTGGTCGCCGGGATCGCGTCGATAACCCGCGAACAGTGGTTGGCGTCCGACAGGTTTGCCGCATATGGCATAGAGCCAAAGAATCACCTTTTCCAGGCCGAACATGAGCAGATACGCCATCACCAGGATCATCAAGCCGGAAAAGTCGTGATACCAGCCGGTGGCTGTTTCAACGGTCCAAATGTGGGCAACGAGTATAAGACTGGCGATCCGCAAGGCATTGGAAACCACAGCGACCGGGATCGCCATCAGAAATATCACCGGTTTCCACAAACCCTTCAGGGTGCATATATAAGCATAAATGGCGCCGAACGCCATCACGCTGATAAGAGTTCGTAAACCATTGCAAACGTTAGCGATAACCAAACTCTTGTCGCCTTCGAGAAATACTTTGTTGCCGACTCGCTCCACCAGAATGCCGGTTAATCTCACCAAATTCACACCCCAGTCGGCGGCTAGAAATTTAAGCCGGAAGTTTAACTGGGCAATAGTGACTTCGGGCAAAGGCACCATAAAAACCAGAAACAACAGGGGAAACCAAATCTTTCTTAAAGCTTGAACACCCCACAATGCCAGGACTATTCCCACCAGAATGCCGATAAAAGCGAAACCGCTAATAAAATTAATTCTTGCAAAACACGCCGCGATATGAAGCATTGCCGCCGCCAACAGGACTACCGCACCGAGAATAGGGCGGGGGTGTACGGGTATCACAATTATTTTCATCAACACCAACAGGATAATAATGCTGACCAATGGCACTAATGGTCCGTGCGTATAGTAACTTTCACCACCAGTAACCCCCTGGTAAATACTCGACACACCGGTATGGTTCCAGGCCGGATACCAGCGAATCCACATTTCCCCGAAGTTATGCGCGAAAGCAACCCCTAAAGCCGCGATTACAATCAGCCAGCCTAACCAAGTCCATTTGTCCTGTTTGGGCGGTTTAGCCCCATTAGAAAGCGTCTGGATTTTCATCTTAATGTCATCAGGCATTCACAGTTTACCCCGTTTATTTAGAATCGCTTTTAAGTTCTTTATTATAACATGCTTGCAGCCCTAGTCAATTTAGCAAATTCGATTATGTTTCTTTCATGCAATAGATAGTAAAGCGTTTATTACAGGTTATAAAGGTTACGCTATTTGATAAGCCTCGGTTCTTAATAAATATGTCTATATGTCTATATAATATAGTAATTTATGTAGTATCTAAGACTCACCGATTTATGGGACGTTGATTTCCTGCTTTACCAAGGTCGTTAAGTGGCCGATAAGATAAATAACCAATTTTATGACAACGTCTAAGTCATTATTTCTCGGAACGTTGTCGTGAAAAAGCAGCCTTGTTTTATGAACAAGAAGTTTAGCGAACACATTGGGGAAAACGGGCAAAGACAATCCGCGCGCCGCATTTACCTGGAATTCGAGAAACCCATTGAGGCTATTGAGAACCAAATTCGCGAATTCCAGGATTTAAGCAATAGTCAAAAAGTTGATTTTGCTCCAGAAATCAGGCGATTACAGCAGGAACTTGATCACACTATCTCTAGGATTTATAATGATTTATCCGCATGGGAGACGGTTCAGGTTGCCCGCCATCCCCAGCGTCCCCGAATGGGAGACTATCTGGAACTGCTGGTGCGGGATTTTGTTGAGTTACATGGCGACAAGCAATATGGGGAGGACCGGGCAATCATCACGGGTCTGGGACGGATAGGACGGGATAAGGTAATGGTTATTGGTCATAATCGGGGCAGAACCAATGAAGAAAAACGCACCAGTCATTGCGGCTGCGCCCATCCTGAAGGCTACCGCAAGGCATTGAAAAACATGAAATTGGCGGAAAAATTCACTCTTCCTGTCGTATGTCTCATTGATACACCCGGAGCATATCCAGGCATTGGAGCCGAGGAGCGCGGTCAGGCTATCGCTATTGCGGAAAACATTATGGAAATGACCCGGTTACAGATCCCCATCGTGTGTGCAATAATCGGCGAAGGTGGGTCCGGCGGCGCGTTGGGGATTGGGATAGGCGACAGAATGGCGATAATGGATTTTGCTTACTTTTCCGTAATTTCGCCGGAAGGATGTGCAGCGATCCTCTTTCAAAATGCTGACCGGGCGGCATCGGCGGCTTCGGCATTACGATTAACGAGTAAACACCTTCAGCGACTAGGAATTGTGAATGAAATAATACCCGAACCTCACGGCGGGGCACATCGCAACATGCACGAAGCGGCTCATTATTTAGAGCAATACCTTCATAGGGCGCTTCATGAGGTGCAGCAATATGATATTGACGCTTTAATTGAGCAACGTTACCAGCGTGTACGACAAATAGGTCATTTTCAGAAAATTGCCGAGGTCATACTTACCTAATGTTGTATCGGGGAAGGGTAAGCTTTTCTTGGTTTTTATTGTTGGGGGCTTTACAATCGCCTCACCATGCGGAATATCAAGCTCACCATCGCCTACGACGGCAGCGGCTACCACGGCTGGCAGCGACAGGCCGACGGCATTGAAACCATCCAGCAGGTGCTTGAAAACGCCCTGGCTCATGTGGTCAATCACCCCGTAAACCTACGTGCTTCCGGTCGAACCGACACCGGCGTCCATGCAGACGGGCAGGTGGCCAACTTCAGCACCACGACGCCCATTCCCAGTGAGCGTTTGCCTCACGCCCTTAACACTCGTTTACCTGGTGATATCCGTATTCGCCGCGCCCAGGATGTTCCTGCTGATTTCGACGCTACCGGTAGCGTTCGCACCAAACTTTATCGTTACAGCGTTTACAATCATGCCGATTTGCCCCCGGCGTTGAAAGCGTATTGCTGGCACTATTGGCGTCATTGCCAGATAACTCCCATGCAACAGGCGGCGGCCGGTTTGGTCGGCGAGCATGATTTTCTGAGTTTCGCCTCCGCCGGTTTTCAAAGTGAATCCACCGTCCGCACGCTGTTGCGTTGTGATGTCTGGGGCGATTATCCCTGGATTTATTTCGATCTTGAAGGCACAGGGTTTTTATATCACATGGTTCGTAACATCGTCGGCACCCTGCTGGAAATCGGCCGGGGTCATTGGCCGCCGGAAGCCATCGAAACCATCATCAACGCCCGTAACCGCAATGCCGCCGGACCCATGGCCCCGCCCAACGGCCTCAAGCTCATGTGGGTAAAATATTAAGCAAAAATTTTAAACCCTCACTTCCCCGCCGGCGTAATAATAGCGGCAAATCCTCCTCCGGACGCCATTGGCAGGGTCAAAATATCACTCGTTTTGCACCTTTTCGTTTCCACGGCCAGCACATTGGGATCTTTATCCGTTTCGGCGGTATCGGTGTATTGCTTGAGCGTGTATTGCCCCGGCGCGAGGAATGATAGCGGAATCTTCAGCGAGCGCGCCGTCCAGTCCGTCATGCCGCCAATATACCACGCCTCGCCTTTGCGGCGGGCGATAACGAGATAATCGCAGGGTTTCGCCGCCAAAACGCGTGTTTCATCCCACACCGTGGGCACTTCGAGAATAAACTCAAATCCTTTCTGGTTTTCATAGGCGGTCGGATAATCACAGATCATGGGAACGGGATTTTCATAAACCACATACATGGCCAGATGATGGCAGCGCGTGCCCATCACCACCGGAGCATGATTGACAGGTTTAAAATCCTCCCGCCGGATCGAACGGAAACCGCCCAGGTGATAATCCATTGATCCGGCCAGCATCCGCGTAAAAGGAACGGTGAGATTATGTTCCGGGTCGGGCGTGTTGGTCCATTTCAGGAATTCCAGATTGTGGGAGCCTTCCATATTAACCAGGTTGGGCCAGGTTCGTTCCAGGCCGGTAGGTTTGTTAACGCCGTGAAATTGAATCTTCAGATGATGACGGGCGGCGCATTCCAGCACTTGCCGGCAGAAATTAACCATCTCCTGATCATCCCGGTTCATAAAATCGATCATGAGTCCTTTTATACCCCATTTTTCGTAAAGGCTGAAAGCCTCCTCCAGCCTGGGAGCAAGGTTCTGCCAGTGCACCCACAAGCGGATACCTACTCCTTTGGATTGGGCATAGCGTAAGATTTCAGGCATATCCAGTTCCGGGATAACGCTGGTGACGTCTTCCTGAGTTAAGTTATCGTCGAATGTGCCGTACCATATGCGGTTTTTATCATCGAAAACCAGGGCATGGAAATCAATGCCGTTCACGGCGGCGAAGTCGATGTAGTATTTCATCGTGGCGGTGTTCATACCCGGAGTAAAATTAACATTTTCCGCGACGGTGTCGTTCCACCAGTGCCAGGTGGTTTTGCCGGGTTTGATCCAGGAGGTGTCTTCGATGGCGCAGGGTGCATTAAGGTTGCGGATAATATTGGATTCCAGCAGTCGCCCCGGTTCATCGGCCAGCATAATAACCCTCCAGGGTGAAACATGGGGATACCGTCCCTTGACTTTGACGGGTTCCCGTCCCGGCCAGGGCGCCAGTTTGCTGATGAGGGTTCCAGGCCGACCTTCAGTACCTGAAACCTCCATTCCTGCGTAATCAACCAGCGCCGCTTCCGTCAAGGCCGCCCAGACAGGCTTGGCGGTTTTGATCTCAAGCAAAATCGGTAAGGTAAGCAGCATGTCTTTGGTAATGGTCGCCGCCGGTTTCTGCTGGTATAGGTTTTCAAACGAGGTATAAAAACCCGGCAAAGGTTGATACACCACCGCAGCGCCGGCGGGAAACGAAAAAGTCGTCAATTCGTCGGTTAGTACGAATGCATCGCCGTCTTGAGCGCCGGGGGGCGGGAGAATTTCGTAGCGGAAGGCCGCACCATCATCATAAGCGCGGAAAACCAATCGCATCCGGCGTTGAGCACCGTCTATTTCCATTAACTCCACAGAGCCTTCATTGCAATAATTGCGGGCCATGCCGGTTTTTCCCAGCAGCACCGGATAAGTTTCGTCGATGTTGCGCCGGGCAATTTCACCCAATGCCAGATTCACTGCCAGCGGCCCCGTTTTCTGAAAGACTAGTCCCAAATTCGAGGATTTGATAACCTCCCGGCCTTGAAATAAAACGCGATAGGTCGGTATGCCATTATCCGCCAGCGCCAGGAAGATTTTTACCTGGCCGTTAGGGGAGAATATAGTAACCGACGAACTCGCCCAGCAAAGGCTTCCCATGTATATACTGAAAAATAACGCACATATAATAAAGTTAAATCTCATGTTTGAATCCAAAATAAACTTTTTATGGGTTTTCGTCAACTATTTTGCAACCTCACATTTATAACACTTTTGTTATCAAAAGTTCTGCTTGAGATATTTAATGCGGTTTCTTTGGGCGGAAGACACAAAAGGACCATTAATAATTATAATAGTCAAACCCGGCTTAAACAGTCAATTTTAATTAAGGGGGGCAAAACGCCAAAAAAAAGAGTTGATTCCTAGTTCATTTTTTTATTAACCATAAACTTCTCTAACAAACCGGCGCATCGACGTACAAGATTCACGTCGGGAAGGGAACTGTGCTAAAACGGCATAGAATCCACAATATTACCTTAGCGCGGCATAGCCGCAACCAAACGTGGAGTATTGTTCTATTTCGAAAAACATAGTAGTATCCCTCTTTTACCCATTACAACAA
>JAFGBA010000273.1 GCA_016933395.1 Sedimentisphaerales bacterium
CCGGTGCTCATTGTCGTCAGTTTGTTCACTTTTGTTTATACATGGCAGGATATCATGGGACCCTTAATTTACCTGGACAATCCTGCTTATCGAACCGTAACCTTGGGCCTGGAATTTTTCCGCTCTCCCTATACGGACAATCGCCATCTCCTCATGACCGGAGCGGTTCTGGCCATGCTACCGGTGTTTATCCTCTTTGTTTTCATACAAAAACATATCATGTCAGGTATTGCAACAACGGGTTTGAAGGGGTAAATAGCCAACTTATAGTGTTGTTGCAACTAATGTTTTGTTAAAATTATGCTAAAGTACTTTATCAAAAATTGTTTATAAATTTTTATCGGTCCGTCTGTAAAAAACGGCCCGCCCAATTTTTGTATTACGTTATTATATAAAGAGTTATATATCATACCGCTCCCATTATTTGCTCAGATATCGAGTTTTTACAATAGATAAATAATGCTTGACAAAACGATGCTGTCGATTTAGAATACGCTGGTAAAGTGCTTTTTCAGTAGTTGAACCATGTTTTGCTTTCCCTGAGTTTATCTCGCGAAAGCCGTTTATGGAAAGTTGCCCCATGAAGCAGTCCGTTCCAAGATTAAAAGACATCGCAAAAGAGGCGAATGTTTCAATGACGACGGCGTCGCTGATTTTGCGAAATGAAAAAGGTCGTTTTCATTCCGATACCCGCCACAGAGTTATTAATGTGGCCCGAAAACTCGGTTGGCGAAGGAATCTTTTGGTCGAAAGTCTGCAAACCGGTAAAACTCGTACCGTTGGCGTTTTGGTTCCGCCGTACGATTCATTTTGGTCAAATGTCCTGTTTGGCCTGCATCACGAACTGGTCGCTGCGGATTACATGCCGATTACGCTTTGGATAGGAGATGACATTGAAGCGCTTCTTGCCCACTCCCCACAACCGGCCAACGGCCTGGATCAGATTAACCGTCTGATTGATCGTCGTGTGGAAGGGTTCGTTCTTTGGCCGGATACGGCTGACGCCTACAGCGATTTATTCAAGGAGCTTGTCGAACGCGGCGTTCCCGTTGTTGTTATTGACAGCGAACTAACGGACGAAAAAATTGCCGATTCCATCCAAACGGACGAGGAGTCCGGCAGTTATCAGGTTGCCCAGCATCTCCTCAAACTGGGGCACAGAAATATTGGTTGCTTGATCGAAACGGAACTGGCGTCAAAGCGTTGGCAGGTCGCCAGGCAAAGATACTTTGAATTCGCATTGAGTGAGTGTCACGCCGTTCAATATCGTAGTTGGGCGTTGGAAGCATCAGATCCGGACGGCAAAAGGGTGGCATCTCTCATTCTCGACGACCCTAACCGTCCAACGGCGATATTTTGCGATACAGACCATCTGGCGCATGATTTATATCATGTGGCCCATGAGAAAAACATACGAATTCCCGAAGATATCTCTGTTGTGGGTTTTTCTGATCTGGATTTTGCCAAGACGATGAGGCCGCCTTTGACAACGGTCAGGCAGAAACCGCTGGAGTTGGGCCGTCATGCGGCAAGGCTTCTGATCGGTCGAATCACAGGCGAATTGAAGGATGCCGAACCGCACACCATAAAGGTGGGCTGCTCGTTGATAGAACGCGAATCAACTGCGTTGGCAAATGGCAAATAAAATAAATCATCATAGTTTTGTTGTAGGTAGCTCATTGGAGTGTGGCCGTTTTTAAACAATTATAAAGGAGAAATGAAATGAAGAGTAAAACAGTAGCGTTGTTATTTGTTATTATGATGGCATGTCTTAGCGCACAGAGTTTCGCCTTGCCTTTGGAGGATTTTGAATCTTATACCGATACGGCGGCACTGCAGGCGCAATGGCCGATTCTTCCCGCCACTCAAACGACGGTGAGCACCTCCTTGAGCACTTCGGTGTTTCACGCCGGCGCAAAATCAATGCGTTATAATTACGATTGCAGTGTGGAACCGTATTATAGTCGAGTATTTCACGTATTTCCGAGCGATCAAGACTGGTCGGCTTATAATATTCTTAGCTTTTGGCTCAAGGGCGAATCCAGCCTGACCAATAGTTCTGAATATGTAATTATCTCTCTCTATAAACTAGTCGGCGAGGTTTACAATGACCCGAATGACCTGGAACTTATAGGCACTACGTCGCTCGCCGGGATCACGCAGGATCCCTCATGGAAACACCAACAGGCGAATATCCAGGTGGGCTATGGCGATCGCAGCGCAGTTCGGGCTATTAGCATCGGCCTTGATCCCCATGCATTGTACGGCTACGGCGATGGCGTACTCTGGTTTGATGACCTGGAAGTGACGAGCGCCAGCTTGGAGCCGCTGGAAGATTTCGAGAGTTACGCCGATACAACGGAGTTGCTTGATTTTGGCACCAATGACGGCAACGGCGGCGGCTGGTCATCCGGCACTTCCACCGCTGTTTTATCCTTGTCCACCACGGAGGTGTACGAGGGCCTTCAAGCCATGAGGTTCGATTACAACAATGGCGCCGATCCTTATTATGCCAAGGCCATGAAATGGTTGGCCTGGAGTAGTGGCGACGGTTTTGACATGCGACCTTATGACATTCTTTCGATTAGCTTTAAGTGCACCGATGCGTCAGACTATTTGCAGGCGGTGCTTGTCGATGGCGATGGCATCAATCAGGCTGTCATCCAGTACAACGGCACTACTCCTCTTCCCGTCGGTGATTGGGTGAAATGGCAAATTGACCTATCGACCATTCCCAATGAAGACAAATGGATGGTGGGTCGCGTGGATCTTGTTATGAAAGGTTATTATGGTAGTGGGACGGTGTACTTTGATGATATCCACCTGAATGTCTGTGTTCTGGATATTCCCGGCGATGTTGATGGGAACTGCCGCGTCAATCAGCAGGATTTGGCCAAGTTCGCGAGTTATTGGTTGGATAATACGTGTGTGGCGGATACGTGGTGCGATAGTTGTGATATTGATCAGAGTGGTGAAGTTGACCTGATCGATTTTGCCGTTCTAGCGAACCATTACGGTGAATGCAACTTGCTTGTGCAGGAAGATTGCGACTAGAAAACAACGGATTGTGTAAAAAACCAATTATTGAAAAAGGCATACAAACACAAGAACCGCGACATTAAACGGATATAATTGGCTGATTATATGGTAAAGAAGTGTCTCATCATGAGCCTTATCATAATTACACCGAATTGGGCTGCTGTGCCGGATTACATCTTTGATGTTAGCGCGACCCGGCAAACCGTTATGGGATTCGGTGCGCAGGTATGGTCTGGAGATACGAATGTCAACGCGATGTTGAGTAATCTAAACTGCAAATATGTTCGCATGGAAATCGGTCCCAATTGGAATGAAGTTACAGACCCCCCGCCGACTGATTCCAGCAGGGCTTCGTTCGACGCTTATTTTGCCGATCACATTGGCGCCGCCAGGGTAAACAATCTGGCCGCTTCGTGGGCCATGGCGGATAGTCTTGGAATAGAAATAATCGCGAATCAGTTTCACGCCCCCAATGCCTGGCTTGACGGCGGAAATCAGTTGCTTTCTGCGTACCATCAGGATTTTGCCTTGCTTTGGGGGGCGACGGCGGCGTTTCTTGACGGTCATGGTATGCGGCCGGATTACGTGGATTTATTGAATGAACCGGAAGGTCACTGGAATGTGTATGTGCCGCCGGCGGATTACAATACCGTCGTTAAACTGGTTCGATACGAGCTCGACGACCGGGGATTTGCCGATGTCGGCATCGTTGGACCGGGTTTGGCCTATCTCGATCATGATGATGGCGGACAAACATGGGTCAATGCCCTGGATCAGGATGGCGTCGCTTCTCTGGCGGCCTGGAGCACACACGCCTGGGATGAAAGCTTTCAGCCGGATTGCGGTCCTGAATTTTTGGAAAACCGGTGGATCGATTTCGGAAATGCGATTGCCAATAAGGATCCGGAAGGCTTTATGCCTGTTTTCGTGACTGAGTACATGACCGGCGCGACCACCTTTAACGGAATCAGTTATGCGTCACCGGGATCGGCGTCCAGTGGTACGGCCAGCGAAACGGACGCTTTTGCCGTCCGCGTTTTTCAAAATACCCTTTCTTTGTTGAATTGCGGCGCCAATGCCCTGGTGCTTTGGGAAGCGGCGGATCAATACTGGAGCGGCTCAAGCTGGGGTTTGCTTCGTAGCGCCGCCATGGGCAATACACCGCGGCCGGCGTATTACGCCTTGTCCTGTTTGTTGCCTGTTATTCCGGACAATGCCCAGGTGATCGAAAAAAGCTGGACGGATAACGAGGTCATTGCCGGGGCATTTTGGGAAGGCAATACATTGGTTGCGGCTTTTGCCAACGGAACAACAGGCGTAAAACAGCGGGTGGCTCAGCTTGCGAATATCAACAGCGCCCGCGTCACCCAGGCCTGGGCTTATGAAGGCGGCAGTGTGGTCGATCGAACCTCGTCCGTTGTCATGGACCAGGACCTCCATCAAGCACTGGTTTCGCTTGAGCCGGATAGCACGTTGACCGTGGTTTTTTCGATCAATGAATGTTCGGAATCCTTAAACGCTGATTTAAATGGTGATTGCGTCGTTAACCTGATTGATTTTTCGATTGTATCGAGCAACTGGCTCCAGACGAATTTTGGGCCCTTGCACGTGGTATTGGAAGATTTCGAGAGTTACGCCGACGACGAGGAACTGCTTGATTTCGGGACCAATGACGGCAATGGCGGCGGCTGGTCGCCCGGTGATTCCACCGCTGTTTTATCCTTGTCCACCACAGAAGTGTACAGCGGCGGCCAGGCCATGAGGTACGATTACAACAATAGCGCCAGTCCCTATTTTGCCAAGGGCATGCAGTGGTTGGCATGGAGCGCAGGTACGAATGGCGTCGATTTTCGGCCATACGACATTCTCTCGATCAGCTTCAAATGCACTGACGCTTCGGGCTATCTGCAGGCGACGCTGGTGGACGGTTGGGGCATCAATAAGGCCGCTATCTTATACAACAACATGGCCGTTCTTCCCGAGGGTGAGTGGGTCGAATGGCAGATTGATCTAACGGCGATCCCCGATAGCGCCAAATGGATGGTCGGCCGCGTGGACCTTTTCATGTTAGATACAAGCGGCACTTATGGCAATTTCGGCACGGTTTATTTCGACGATATCGTACTGGTCGATTCATCGTCGCTGACGGAATGCGATGGATTCCAGCCGGGAGATGTAACCGGTGATTGTGAAGTCAACGTGGAGGACCTCAGCGAGATGGCCATAAGCTGGCTGGAATGTGCGTTAATCGAGTAATAGGTATCCTGAGTGTACAGGATACAAAATGTATAATCTTATTAAGGAGATGGAAAAATGTTGAAGCTAAGAGCAAAATGGTTAGCCGGACTGTTATGTCTGGCGCTGGTTGGCACTGCTTCGGCGGCGGTCATAGTGATCGACGATTTCGAGTCGTACGCTGATGACGCGGCCTTGCAGGCTGCGTGGGTGGTTCACCCCGGCGGCGAGCCGATCCTGGAGTCTCTGGAGACGGTCAACGGCAGTACGGCCATGCTGATTGACACGAACCAAAGCAGTATCTACTGGTCTCAGACCAAGCTGTCCCTGCCGGGCGCTGTGCCCGACGTCCACGGCGTCAATTTCGTTTATGCCGGCCATGATGCGTTGAGCGTGGATGTTAAGGTTCCCGCCAACCAGGAAGCTCCCTGGGTTTACCTGGGCGGTACGGGCGGATTGGTCTATCTGTCGCTGTTCGACTGCTGGGGTCAGCAGGTTCTTTACGCTGACATTCCCAACTATGACAGCCAGACGACCGCGAATGGCACGAACATTACCTGGGAGATTCCCTTCGCCACCGCCACCTTGCCGGGAATGAACCTGGAAAACGTCGCCACCATCGCGGTGGGCTACAAATATATGTACCGCGGCCGCGGCGGCCTGTTCATCGATAATGTCGCCCTGGTTCCCGAACCGGCGACGATGTCGCTGCTGGTTTTGGGCGGTGTGGCTTTGCTAAGACGTCGCAGACACTAATTTGGTTTGGTTCGGATCAAGTGTTCCGGAAGCTCAAAATTCCGGAACACTTATCCGACTTAATGAAGCGTATGATGTTACGTAAGTACGACATGAATGATAACAGCGATGAGTCACTGCCGATTAAGAACTGATGAGTAAAATTTTCGAACAGAACAAATAGTCGATAGCTCAACTATTTCGATGTCGTTCTGTCAGGCATAATAATTAAATGGGTATAGCGCATGAAAGAGAGGTTCGTCATGGCCAAAAAACGAGCATTTACCCTTATTGAACTGTTGGTGGTGGTGTCCATCATCGCATTATTGGTGTCCATATTGCTGCCGGCGCTGGGCAAAGCCAGGCAGTCGGCGAAAAAGGCTGTATGCGCAAGTCAACTGCATCAAACCACGCAGGCATGCACCGCTTACGCCATAGCTCTGAATAATGATAAATTGCCTCAGGGAACCATGGGCACAAGCAGTAGCAATACTCCGGGCTGGAGCCAGACAAATTACATTATGGATATTGCATTTAACGGCATAGCCAAATATCTCGAAGATACGCGCGTAATGAGCTGCATCAATACGGAGAAATGGTATGCTTATGATTCCGAATATATCGATGGCAGGCCTTTTATTCCCAGTTGGTGCCTGGCGGTGAACTGGCCGGCATATATATTTGGTTATAATTATCTCGGCGGTCATTTTGCCAAACAATGGCCGGATCCTGTTGATCCGGAAGCGGTGAAATGGGATTCGCCAAGCAAACTGTCCGATCCGGGTTATTTGCCGTTAATGGTCGACATCATCAGTCAGAGCACTTATTATACGAAAACAAGCATCGCTCATGGCAGTAGAGGAGACTTCATTAGCACTAACTATATCGATTCTCCCGGGGAGCAAGATATACAGGTCGGCGGGAATGTCGGTCTGCTCGATGGCTCGGTGCATTGGAAGAATATTTCTGAAATGGAAAAGCACAATATTTTGAATCAGTTTGGCGATATTACCTCTAGAGACCTTTTCGGATGGTGGTAAACGTCAAAGTTTGATTACCAATATTCCACGAGCACCACGGCGTAATGTCATCATGCCCGACTACCGGAGCAATTAAGCAGCAGGTATATTTGTGTTAAAAACGATAAGAAAGCAAAATCAAACCGTATCCACCTCAACCGTGACTGATCGTTCCTTGCCCGCCATTCCCTGGCAGCCTCGTCCTGCAGACTCGATAGATATCATTTGGCGTCACGACAAAAATCCCATTATCGGCCGGCGACCCATTCCATGTGCCCAGGGGGTCTATAACAGCGCCGTGGTTCGGTACAAAACAGGTTATGTGGGAATATTCCGGGTGGATCACAAAGACCGCGTGCCGCGATTGCATCTTGGCCACTCTCATGACGGGCTTGCGTGGACGATTGAACCTGAACCGATTGTTCTCTCTGGCGCTGCGTCAGAAATCCGAAAAATGGAATATGCCTACGATCCGCGGCTGTGCCAGATCGAGGATTATTGGTATATCACGTGGTGTAATGGTTATCATGGTCCAACCATCGGTTTGGCTCGCTCTAAAGATTTCATCACATTCGAACAGTTGGAAAATGCCTTTCTACCCTTTAACCGCAACGGCGTCATGTTTCCTCGCAGGATCAATGGTCGTTATGCCATGCTTAACCGCCCGAGCGACAATGGCCATACGCCTTTTGGCGATATCTTTTATAGCGAGAGTCCGGACCTGACTTTTTGGGGCAAACACCGTTTTGTTATGGGAGCCGGCGGGCAATGGTGGCAGGGAGTCAAGATCGGAGCCGGACCCACCCCGATCGAAACTGAACATGGCTGGCTGACGTTCTACCATGGCGTGCTCGGCACCTGCAATGGTTTCATCTATAGTATGGGGGCGGCCCTGCTGGACCTCAATGAACCCTGGAAAGTGCTTTATCGCACCAACGAACCCATTTTGGCCCCGGAACTCAGCTACGAGATCGGGGGAAATGTCGCCAATGTTATCTTTCCATGCGCTTGTCTGCATGATAGGGAAAGCGGAAAATTCGCTATATACTATGGGGCGGCTGATACCTGCACCTGTGTGGCCTATACCAACCGTGACGAACTTATCGCTTTTATTAAAAATCACTCCGAAGTATGATATGTCAACCATGATTGTGCCAAGACGGCTTGCTGTCCGCTGCCGGGCGGAATCTTATGCGTCTGGCATAACATAATTTCGGAGGCACAATATGACGGCTGACTCTGGCATTTGTACGATTAAAAGAGCCTGCATTCTGGGAATTGTGCTGTTAACGTCCTTGAGTATCACCGGGTTACATGCTGAATCGATATACCGAATTGGTATTCTCCTAAACCATAATAACACCCCGCCGTTTGTCGCGTCGTTGGATCAGCCATCGGTTCATTTGACCGTTTTGACGTATAAGGATCTGACGGCGGACGGTTCACAACTGGGGCAATTTAACTGCCTGTTAATTCCCAACAGTCCAAGCTTTCCGCAAGTGGCGTTTGCCGATCTCAAACGCTTTATAGAAAACGGCAACGACCTTATCCTGCTTGGCGGCCAATCATTTTCCCATCCGCTCTGGCTGTTTCAAGACCAGTGGCTCACGCGCGATCAATTACGCCGGCAAATGCAACTGACATTGGCCGATTCCCAACTGATCATTAAACCAGATTCTCCGATGATCGATTGGGAAAGACATGCACAGAATCTTAAAACGCCATCTCGAATCATCTACGAAGACCAACACTTTGACCTTGAAATCCGCGATATCGACCTCTGGGCTTGGGATACTTATGCTCACCCGTTTCCAGACGATATCCCCTCCGATCATAACACGTTAACGTTTGAACTGAAAGCCTCGCTGCAAACCAAAAGAGTCGTCATTGAAATCATTGAAAATGATAAATCACGCTGGATGTATGTCGCTCCCGCCACCACGGACTGGGAAAAGCACATTGTCCGCAAGGAGGATTTCACCTTTTTCTCGGACGGCTCGCCTCCGGATCGCGGTTATGCGGGCGATAAACTAAATCTCCCTAATGCCAAAACGATTTCAATTGGCTTGGCCTTTAATATATCCCCCTTTACGCCAGGCAATCACGATATTTCCATCAGACAGATAGCGACGGCAAAAACGACTCTCCCGGCAGGATTTACAAAAACTGCTGATTCTTTGCCATTGCCAATTTTTGAGGACCGGGATATCTACCGGCTTAAAAAGATTACCACTATTTCCACTTATCACGACCAGGATTTACTGGCGAATATTCCTGACATATCCGGGGATTTTGTTGGCATGTCCGCTGTAGGATTCGCTTATCCGGAAGCATCGCGATATATTCCATTGCTTGACGCCTGTGATTGCTACGGCCGCACCCAAGGTTTGGCGGCGGGGCTTCTGGTGCATTACGAAGGACCGTACGCGCCGGGCCAGTGGTTTATTTCGGGAATCGAGACGCCCGCGTTTTATCAATCTCAAACATTCACCCGCACGTTGAACCAGGTTGTCGAATACCTCAAGACCAGAAAACTTCTTGCCCGTTATCAAGAGCTAGATAAGTGCAACCAATCAAGTCTTCCAGAGCCTCCAGACAATTCCGATCTGAAAAATAAGGAAAAACCATTACGGATAAGCCGGGATGGTCGGCATTTTATTACGGCTGATAATCGGCGTTTTTTCGTTATCGGGTGTAATTACCTGGGCCCCAGGGACCGCAAATGTCAAATTGGCGGCCCGCTATTCGATGCGGTGAAAATCGAAGCGGATTTCCGCGCCGCTAAAGACGCCGGCATCAATCTGTTTCGCTTTTGGAGCGCTAATATTGAAACCGAGCCGGATCATTTCCATACGATTCTGGAACTGGCGCAAAAATATAATATTTATCTGTTGCTGCTGCCGGCGCCGCATGTTCAGCCGACCGATGAGCAAACGCTTGACGCCTTGGAAGCAACCGCCCGACTGGCCGGTGGCTGTCCTATGGTCGTCGGATACGATTTGCTCAACGAACCGCTGCTGACGGATGTCGGGGCGACGCGAATCAACCATCAACCCAGTCCAATCCTGCGGCATCGCAGCTACGAACGCTATCCGTCGGATTTAACCAATCGGCGTTGGGTGGACCAGCTTACCCAAAACCGCTCCGGCTGGCCGACGATCAAATCCTGGGTTAATGACGACGATGCACGGGAACTTCTCGCCGCTCATTTTCTCTGCGAGCGGCTGGTGCAGGAACAGATGACGTGCAGTAATCTTTCCTTGCTTTGCGGGCTTGAAGGAAAGCTCGAACTGCCTGATGCTTATCATGATCTGCAACAAGCGGTCAATCAGACATTTCAACGGTGGATTGATTTTCAGATCAAGGCGTTAAAAAACATAGCGCCGGATCAATTCGTTACCGTCGGTTATAACAGTCCGCTGGCCGCTCTGGCGGCGAACCAGTCGTTGGATTTTCAGGCTTATCATCTTTATAACTTTCCGTTTAGTCGGCGGGATTTGGATGACGCCTTGTCAACTCTCGACCGATTGCAATCGATGTTCCCCCGCCAACCGATTACCCTGGGCGAATTTGGATACTCGTCGGGTTTGAAACTTCCCGATGGCGAATTTCTCGATATACACTCCGCCGGCGTCGCGGAAATAATGACCTTGCTGTATGCCTATGTCCATGACTATGGCGGCGCTATGTTCTGGCTGCTTAACGAATGGCCCATCGCCAATATCAGGTACAATGCCCCGTGGATCCCACCCGAAAAATACCTGAGCGAATCACGATTGGGATTGTACTATCATGACGGCACGGAACAGGGACATAAAAAACCCATCGCCTATGCGACGGCTTTCTTTAGCCGATTTCTCGATACGCAACCATCGGGATCGTACACATTTACCCTGACCGATGCGTCCATTCCCATCCAAACCGGTTATATTTTCCAGGGACCCAATGCGTTGTTTGTAGGCGACCAGGAATATCACAGCTCCGAAATATCCTTTAAGGCCCCCCACCCGGTTAATGTAATGATCAGGTGGGACCGGAAATCGATTCACCTGATGGCTACGACGGACACCTCGGTAACCTTTAACCCGGTGCTCATCACCAAACAAGCTTACAAACAGCCATTGACGGTTAGTGGAAAATGTTCCGAACTTAGCCAAAATGATAATGAAATATCCATAGGCCTGCTGGCCGGTGAGACGGTAAGTCTATTACTCGATGAAACTCAAAAGGAACTCCAGAAATGAAACTCCAACGTTGCAAACAAAATCCCATTCTTGCCCCAAATCCTAAAAATCCGTGGGAAAACCTCGTTGTCACGAACCCCGCGGCCTGGTATGACCAAACGGAACATAAATTTAAAATGCTCTACCGTGCTGCGGGCGATGACCCAGAGCATCGTGTCTATTTCGGCCTGGCGGAAAGTGCTGATGGCGTTAAATGGACCCGGCTATCCGACAAGCCCGTATTTTCACCGGGACAAGATGGCCTCGACGCCGGCTGTGTTGAAGACCCTCGCGTTGTCAAAATGGGAGATGATTACTTTATCACCTATGCCAGTCGGCCATTTCCGCCGGGACAGTATTGGCTAAAAGAAGCCCGGAAATTCAAACCACCGGTTTGCCCGGAATTTTACCCGAAAATTATGCGGGAAAACGCAACCGCTACATTCCTGGCGATTACCAGAGATTTCAAGACGTTTTACCGGGCCGGATGCCTGACCAATCCGCTTTATGATGATCGAGATGTTATATTATTCCCGAAAAAAATCGGCGGCCAATTTGTGATAATGCATCGACCCATGCAGTTGTGCGGGCAGGGATACCCAAACGAACATCCGGCCATCTGGATTAGCAAGGCGGACGATCTGCTCGGATTTCGCGATAGCGTCTTGCTCGCTCAGGCGAAATTCCCTTGGGAACTCAAGATTGGCGGTAATACCCCGCCGATTAAAACCGCGGCGGGCTGGTTGACCCTTTACCATGCGGTCGGCGAAGACGGCTACTATCGCCTCGGCGCGATGCTTCTGGATCTTGAAGACCCGGCTATTGTGTGCTATCGCACCAGAGACTGGATTTTGCAGCCGGAAAAAGCCTATGAAACAGAAGGTTTTTATAACGGCGTGGTTTTCCCGTGCGGGAAAGTGGTTCGTGATGACACGTTATATGTATTCTATGGCGGCGCCGACAAATATGTCGGCCTGGCGATATGTTCGCTGACCGAGTTGCTTGACTATCTCAAAACGTGCCCTGACTAAAGGAGACAATTGTTACCTTCACAAGTAAGGAGACTGACGTATGTTGTCATATAAATTTCTGGGATTATTCGGATGTTTGATAGCTGCTATCGCCACCGATACTGCAAAGGTGGACGTGTCAAATAGTAAGGAGCAGGCTGTGAGTCCTTGGGAAGAGTCTATTTGTGAATTTGAGCAATGGGACGCGAAAAACACCCCTCCCCGGAATGCTATCTTGTTTGTGGGCAGTTCGAGTATCCGTGGGTGGAAAACGGCACAATGCTTTCCCGAGCTTACGGTAATCAACCGCGGTTTCGGCGGATCGACAATTCCAGACGTATTGGAATTTACGGATAGAATCGTCGTTAAATATCATCCCAAGGTTATCGTCTTTTATTGCGGCGATAATGACATCGCGGGAAATACGACGCCGGAAACGGTCAGGAATAATTTCGTGGTTTTTGCCGAAGGTATGGCCCAACAGCTTCCGAATACACCCATCATATTTATTTCCATCAAACCCAGCGGATCGCGTTGGTCACTTTGGCCCCGGATGCAGGAAGCCAATAAGCTGATTAAAACCTATTGTGAAGACCACGAGAAGCTGTATTGGCTGGACTTGGGGAGTTGCCTACTTGGAGATGATGGCCGGCCGGATGACTCGCTTTACTCAGATGATCGCCTGCATCTTTCCGATAAGGGCTATGCCGTGTGGACTAATCAACTGAGAGTGCGTCTTCAACGCATACTCGAAAAGCCGTGTGCTGCAACCAAAGAAAATGATGGCCGGTAATACTTAACCTACGTCATTTTCTTCATCGAGGAATAGAAATAATGAAACATTTTACCATCACACTCGGCGTAATATTGGCGCTATTCTTGACTGCCCCAGGCATTTACGCCGATCAGGAAGCCGTCGATTCTACCCCATCTTACAAGACGATATCGGACATCTCATATTTCGACATTGATTCCAACACGCCGGATGAATACCGCCAACAACAGTGCAAACTGGATCTTTATGTGCCATTGAAGGAATCCGGATTCGCCACAGTGGTGTGGTTTCACGGCGGCGGGCTTACCACCGGCGACAAGTCGATTCCTCAGCAACTTAAAAACCGCAATATCGCCGTTGTCGCCGTGGGTTACAGGCTTTACCCCAAAGTGTCATGTCCCGTTTATATCGAAGACGCTGCCGCGTCGATTGCCTGGGCGTTTAAGCATATTGAAGATTATGGCGGCGATCCTAATCTGATTTTTCTTTCCGGGCATTCCGCGGGCGGTTACCTGGCCGCCATAACCGGAATCGATAAAAAGTGGCTGGCCCAATTTGGGATTGACGCCAACAACATCGCCGGGATTATCCCGTTCAGCGGCCACATGATTACCCACTTTACCATTCGCCAGGAACGCGGCATCCCCGGCATGCAACCGATTATCGATGAATTCGCCCCGCTGTTTCACGTCAGAAATGACGCTCCGCCGCTGGTGTTAATCACCGGCGACCGGAATCTGGAACTCCTCGGCCGCTACGAAGAAAACGCCTACATGATGCGGATGATGAAGGTTATCGGCCATCAACAAACCTCTCTATATGAAATCCAGGGGTTCGATCATGGTGGCATGGCCGACCCGGCTTTTTCCCTGCTCCTCAAGCACGTTAATGAAATCGTGGAATCTTATAAGAAACGTGAAGGTCACTCTTAAACGCGGATTCCTTGTCAGAGAGTTCCAGAGATATGCGATATGATATTATGTGGCTACTGTTTGTGTTGATCGGATATATATAGGCTGTGTCGGAAACATGGAAATCGTTGCACATCGGGGAGCTTCGTTCGAGGCGCCGGAAAATACACAAGCCGCAGTAAAGTTGGCTTGGGAGAAAAACGCCGATGCCGTGGAAATCGACATCCATTTGTCAAAGGACAATAAAATTGTCGTGATACACGACTATTCGACCTACCGCACTTCGGGCACAGCCCTGGAAGTCAAGGACACCGACTCAAGCCGATTGCGAAAACTCGATGTGGGGACTATCAAGGACAAGCGGTTCGAAGGCGAGCAAATTCCATTTCTCGACGAGATTCTGAATTTGCTGCCCCCTGCCAAAAAATTATTCTTGGAAATAAAATGCGGTTCGGCCGTCTTGCCTTATTTGCAGGAAACCATCACTCAAAATCATAAGGAATCTCAAATCATCCTGATGTCCTTCGACCTGGAAACCATCGCTATAGCAAAAAACGTAATGCCGTATATAGCGGCATATTGGCTGAAACAAACAAAGGTGAACGAACATACCAGGCAAATGATTCCGCATGACATACATTGGATTGATATTGCCATGGAAAACAAACTGGAAGGTATGGCTGTCCGGTGGGACGGCGTGACAACAGAATTTGTTTCGTTTGCGAAGGCAAAAAGGCTTAATATCTATGTTTGGACCGTGGACGACCCTAAAGTTGCCTCTGAATTACAGAAACTCGGTATCGATGGGATTATCACGAATCGTCCCGGTTGGCTGCGGAAAATGTTGAACAATGATGTTTTTTGATTTAGATTTAGATTACACTCAAACTGACCGAATTTTGATCGTAAAGTTACGTAAATCTTTGTTCGACAGATAGTTATATTGTAATCAGAAATAGTATAAATTAGCCATCCGCCGCAGGCGGATACCGTAATTTTGCATTTTGATTATTGCATTCTCTGCTTTTGTAAAGCATCGTAGTTAATCTGAATGGTTCTCTCGATATCTGCTTCAGTATGGGCTGTACTCAGGAAAAAAGCTTCGAATTGCGAGGGTGGTAGGTAAATACCCTGTTCAAGCATACCGTGGAAGTAACGAGCGAAGGCCTGTTGGTCACAGCGCTGGACATCTGCGAAATCATGAACAGGACGGTCAGCAAAAAACAGGCAAGCCATGCTACCAACTCGCACAAATTGATACGGCAGGGATAATTTAGAGAGATTTTCGCGGACGCCTGCTTCCAGTTGCGCCCCACAGGCTTCGAGCTTGGCATAAGCCTCGTCATTGAGTAGGTTCAACGTCGCCAGCCCGGCAGCGGTAGCGATGGGATTGCCCGACAGCGTCCCGGCTTGATACACCGGCCCGGCCGGAGCGAGTTGCTCCATTAGCGCTTTTGGCCCTCCGACGGCCCCGACGGGCAAGCCGCCGCCGATGATCTTACCCAGGGTGGTCAGGTCCGGCCGCACGTTGTAAAGCTGCTGTGCCCCGCCGGGGGCTACGCGAAAACCGGTCATTACTTCATCAAAAATCAGCAGCGTCCCGGCCTTGTCGCACAGCCGCCGTAAATCCTGCAAAAAACCACTTGACGGCAAAATCACGCCCGAATTCCCGACAATCGGCTCGATAATCACCGCGGCCACACTGCCGGGAAACATCCCCAATAACTGGGTAACGGAGGCAATATCGTTGAATTGGGCCACCAAAGTGGTATTCACTGTGGAACGCGGGATGCCCGGACTGGTCGGATGTCCGCCTGTCGCCGCTCCGGACCCGGCCTTGACCAGAAAGCTATCGGCGTGACCATGATAGCATCCTGCGAACTTGATAATACGATCCCGTCCCGTCGCCGCGCGGGCCAACCGCACGGCTGTCATGGTCGCTTCCGTGCCTGAACTAACCAGCCGCACCATTTCCAGGTTGGGCATTAGTTCAATAATCCGGCGGGCAAGAGCAATTTCCGCCGCCGTGGGCGCTCCAAAAGTACTGCCCCGGGCTGCGGCCGCCTGTATTGCCTCAACCACTTGCGGATGAGCATGGCCCAGAATGCACGGTCCCCACGAACCGACGTAATCTATGTACTCCCGGCCTTCAACATCCCACACCCGTACCCCCTGCGCCCGGGCGATAAAACGCGGCGTCCCCCCCACCGCACCAAAAGCACGCACCGGGGAATTCACACCGCCCGGCATCACCTTACGGGCAATTTGGTGTAATTCGGCATTATCCTGCGGCAAATCGCTCATTTATCCGGCTCCAGAAAAAATTTCGCTGTGGTTTTTATATATTCCGCCGTTGTCGGCAATACCTCGAAACACACTTGCGATCCCACGGCGTCCACTGCCTGTTTGATAATGGCGCCCAGGTCGCCTTCATCAGCGGCATGCATCATAGCATAGAGATTATACGGCCAATCTAACGCTGTTGCACGCTGATAACAATGGCTCACCTCAGACAACGATGCCAGGGCCATCCCTGCCCTATCGATACTCTTAGCTTTAACCGCAAACACCACCATCGCATTGGCTTGCCAGCCTAGTTTATGGTGTCGCACCGTCGCACCGAACCGACGGATAACGCCTTTTCGACGCCAAACGTCTATTTGCCTCAGTACGGTTCCCGACGGCCAGTTTAATGCTTCAGCAACAGGTGCGAAAAAATCGCTTTGTATGGTCATATCTTCCTGCAGCAAACGCACCAATTGCTTCTGCTCATCATTAAACATGGGTTTCGTTACCGCTAGCGTTTGCGGCGCTGATGTTTCTTTGGATACAGCATCTCTGACATTGGTGAATATCGCATTTAACTTGTATAGTTTGACAGCCGGGAGATTTACTAATCGCGACAGTTGATACTTATGTTTTAATCCTGCCAATAATGTTTCTATGTCTGCAAGCGATACTGCGTTAAGCGTAAACCACACATTCAATGCGTGCCTGCGCTCATAACAATGGCTTACGCCCGGCAATGTTTTAAGTTCCGCAACCAGCCCCTCAAGCTTATCCGTCGCCGCCTCAGCCCCGACAAGTGTACTGTGATACCCCAATCGCCGGGCGTCAAACGTTGCGCCTATACGACGAATAATGCTTTCGAACTGTAACCGCCGACATTCATCAAGAACTTCATCTTCGCTGCATGTCAGTTGTTCGGCCAAAGCAGCGAACGGCCGCCGGCACAAGGGAAAATGTGTTTGTAACAGCGTTAGTAATGTCGCTTGCCAATCCGTCATACTCATAAGATAACCCCCGAAGGTAAAAAGTCAAAGCCTCGGCTGATATAAACAAAACGGCTCCGCCGCTACCACATCCCCCGTCATGGCGTATGCCCGCGCCCGACAGCCGCCGCACATCCGCCGGTACTCGCAATGGCCGCACTTGCCGTGATAGCCGTCCACATTGCGAATCTGCCGCAAAAAAGGCGAGTCGCGCCAAATCGCTTCAAAATTGAACCCATTATCCCGCAGCCGCCCCGCCGAGTGTTCCAAAAAACCGCAAATCTGCACTGCGCCTGTATGCGAAATAAACGCAAAACTCTTGCCGCCCAGGCATCCTCCCTGCGGCCGCTCGCCTGGTTTCAGGCCCCCCTGCTCGCGAAGAATCCGCTGATAATGCGGCGCACACGTCACCCGAATCGGCATATCCCCCTTCGCCTGCTCCCGCGCCAACCACTGCAAGGCGTCCTCGTATTGCTGCGGGCTTAGCTCCTGGTCCGCCATCGCCTCACCTCGCCCCGTCGTCACCAGTAAAAATGGATTAAACGTCTTAGCCCCTAACCCTTTGGCCAATGCCAGCAAAGCAGGCAGTTCATCTATATTAGTCTTCGTCAACGTCGTATTAATCTGAAACGCCAAATCCCCCGCCTTTAGCGCCTGCACACCGGCCAGTGCAGACTCGAACGCTCCTGGCACACCACGAAATGCATCATGTGACGTCGTCGTCGCCCCATCCAGCGAAATAGACACACACTCAATGCCGCACACCTTCAACCGCCCCACCACTTCCGGCGTCAATAATGCCCCGCACGTTGCCAATACCATCCGCAAACCCAGTTTATGGCCGGATACGATTACGTCAAACACATCCTCGCGCAGCAACGGCTCCCCGCCCGTAATAATCATCGTCGGCCGGGCGAATCCGGCGATGTTTTCCAACACCCGCCGGCATTCCTCCGTCGTCAATTCATCCTGATACGCCACATCCTCCGCCGCCGCTCGACAATGTTGGCATTTCAATCGGCAGCGGCGGGTCAATTCCCAGGCGATAATGCGTGGCGGCGCTGCTTCTGAAGATAAAGATGATGAAGTGGAGGATTGTGACATAACTGGCTTACCGTGATGCAATTTCCTCATCCGTCAAATAACACGCCGGATCCGACGCCCAAATATCCCCCGTAGCCGCCTCCGCCCGCGCCCGAAAGTTGCCGTTACAAATATCCAGATACCCGCACGTCGCACACCGTCCCTTCAGCAATTCCTTCCGCCGGCGCAACTGCCCCAGCAAGTCATCATTCGCCTCCCCCCAAATCGCCGAAAACGGCTTTTCCCGCACGTTCCCCAGCGGCTTATCCCGCCAGAACTGGTCCGGATACACCGTCCCATCCCAACTCACGCAACCAATCCCGCTGCCGCTGCGATTACCGCGGTTGCGTTCTAACAACTGCCGCGCCTCCGCCAGACGCGGATGGTTCTCCCGTCGCATCCGCTCCAGCAGATACGCCCCATCGGCATGATTATCCACCGTCAGCACCTGCTTATCCAACCCCGCCTGATGCAGCCGCACCGTATGGTCGATAATTACATCCATCGACGCCCGCGCCTGGTCATGAGTCAGGTCATCGGCCATGATGTCCCGCCCTCGCCCGGTATAAACCAGATGGTAAAAACACACCCGCGGAATATCTTCATCCACCAGCAGCTTGAAAATCGCCTCGATATCGCCCACATTATGTCGCGTCAGCGTAAACCGCAACCCTACCTTCACTCCCGCCCGCCGGCAATTGCGAATCCCCTCCAGCGCCAGCTCATACGCGCCCTCAAAATGACGAAACCGATCATTTGTCGCCCCGATCCCATCCAGACTTACCCCCGCATAATGCAATCCCACCCGCGCCAATTCCCCGGCCACATGTCGCGTAATCAACGTGCCGTTCGTGCTCAACACCGTCCGTAATCCCCGTTGTCGTGCATAGCCTATCAAATCAAAAATATCCTCACGCTTTAATGGCTCGCCCCCGCTAAACAAAACAACCGGCACGCCAAACGCCGCCAAATTATCCAACAATTGATACCCCTCATCCGTCGTCAATATTTCACCGCCGCTCCCTCCCTGCTGATGCGCATAACAATGCACACACCGTAAATTACACGCCGGCGTCACATTCCACACCACCACCGGCCGCGGCGGCGATTGCACAACTGTTTTCCCATGACCATAGCGGAGGCTGTCTGTATCACCCTCACGGCCGCAATACAATCGTGTGATGTCAATCATGTTGTCTTACGCTCCGCTTGCAACACCGCGTCCACCAAACCATCCAGCGTATGCTCGCTCGCCTCAACGTTAACGCTCAGCCTCAACTGCCTAATGGCAGCCGATGTCACCGGCCCAATGCTCGCCAACCGCACTTTTTTTTCCGCTAACCGCTCTATCTCTATTATATCAAAGAAATTACGTACTGTCCCCGAACTGGCGAAGGTAATCCAATCCACCCCATCAGCATTCAATATCGCTTCCAACCGTGACGCAGGCATCCTCCCCGCGTTTTCCGAGACTGTACGATAAGCTACCACCTCATCAACTATCGCCCCACAAGCCCGCAAGCCCTCCGGCAATTCTTTGTCCGCCTGATCCGCCCTCGCCAGCAGCACCTTTTTACCCTCCAATAGCCTTGTTTGTCGCATCGCTTCCAACAAGGCTTCACTCGTGAACGTTTCCGGCGCCAGGTCGGCTACAACACCATAATCCATCAACCGTCCCGCTGTCGCCGACCCGATGGCCGCGACTTTTACTCCCGCCAATCGTCGAACATCACCGCCTTGAGCAAATAATGCCTCCATAAACGTTTCCACACCATTCACGCTGGTTAATCCCACCCAGTCATAATCACCAATAGTTGCCGCCGCTCGCTCCAATGGGCCGTTATCCTCCGGCGGCTCAATGCGAATCGCCGGAAACTCGATAACCTCCGCCCCCAATTGTTCCAGCCGTTCCGTCAACTCACTCGCCTGTGCCCGTGCCCGCGTCACCACAATCGTCCTGCCAAACAACGGCCGATTTTCAAACCACGCCAGCTTCTCCCGATATTTCACCACTTCACCGACAATTACCAGCGCCGGCGGCCCCATGTTTTCTTCTGCCACCCGCTGCGCCAGCGTGCCTATCGTAGCACAAAGGGTTTTCTGTCGAGCCGTCCCCGCCCAATGCACCATCGCCGCCGGCGTTTCCCTTGGCTTTCCATGCTGCTGCAATTGCTCACAGATTTTCGTCACATTCTTCACCCCCATGTAAAACACCAGTGTCCCCCGCCATCGCCCTAGCAATTCCCAGTCCACCTGCGATTCCCCAACCCGCTGTGCATCCTCATGACCGGTAATGAACGCCACCTCACTGGCGCAATCCCGATGTGTAAGAGGTATCCCCGCATACGCCCCCGCCGCCGACGCCGCCGTCACTCCCGGCACGATTTCAAACGCCACCCCCGTCGCCGCTAGCGCTGTCGCCTCCTCGCCTCCCCGCCCGAAAATGGTCGGATCGCCTCCCTTCAAGCGCACTACCGTTTTACCTTGCCTCGCCTTTTCAATCAGTAAGGCGATAATCTCCTCCTGCCGCATAGTATGCACATTGGCTTGTTTCCCCACATAGATACGTTCCGCCCCCTCGGGCGCCCACCGTAACAATCCCTCTGTCGCCAAATGATCATAAACCACAACCTCGGCCTGCTCCAATAATTCACACCCGCGCAAAGTAATCAGCTTTACATTTCCCGGCCCCGCGCCCACAAGATAAACGCTTCCTGTATCAGTCATGTCCCAAACCGCCTTTACTTATGTCTTGTAAAATTCTTTCTCCTCCTCGACGTAATATATCCTCCGCAACCTTCCGCCCCAGCGCCAAGGCCGCCTCTGTAGGGTGGGTCTCTGACCCGCCGCATTCTACTAAACGAATTTCTCCATGACCACGTATCACCTTCCGGCCGTTGTTATCCGCCAACATGGCGTCCATCACCAACCGCTCTTCTTCCATCCTCGCGTATGCCCCTGTCGGCGCCGTGCAGCCTCCCTGCAAATGATGCAAAAATTCCCGTTCCGCCGTCACTGCTTGCCGCGTCGCAGAGTGATCCATGGCCCCTACTAACTTCCGCGCCTCTTCATCGTCACTGCGAATCTCCACGGCAATCGCTCCTTGCCCACACGCCGGCAAAAAAACCAACGGATCCAGTCGTATGCTTCCCTCTGGCGACAAATCCAAACGCTTCAATCCCGCCAGAGCGAGAATAATCGCGTCCGCATCGCCTTCCTGAAGCTTTCGCAACCGCGTGGGCACATTGCCGCGCACATTGACAATCCCAATATCCGGCCTTACATGTTTTAACTGTGCTTTCCGACGCAAGGAACCTGTCATCACCTTTGCCCCCTGCGGCAGGCCTTGCCACCCCCCTAAGTGTTTGCTTATAAGCACATCGGCCGGATCTTCACGCTTCAGAATGGCTCCCAACATCAAACCCTTCGCCAGATCCGTAGGCAAATCCTTCAGGCTGTGCACCGCCAAATCGATCCGTGCAGCCAACAATTCCTGCTCAATGGCTTTGGTGAACAATCCCGTTTCATCCGCCGACACCGGCGTTCCCTCGGGTTTTTCATCGCCTCGCGTTTTTACAATACACGTTTGCACCATAATACCAGGATATATCCTTTTCAGAACGGTGATAACCGCTTCTGTTTGCCGTAGAGCCAGCTCACTTCCACGGGTGCCGATTCGCCATTGTTTACGGCTTGCTACATCCTTCATGTTTCGCCTGAATATCCTTATTATCAATTGCAAAGCAAAGATAAAATTATACGTAACTGCCCGTCATAAAACAAGTTCCAACATAATACCTTATTTTATACCATTTTTAATAATAATAAAAATACCGGTGTGCCGTATATTTCTGCGTCCGATAAGCGAATACACTATAATCAATTTTATAAATTTCTTTGGGAAAATTAAAAAATATTTCAAAAAAACCTCAGACCCGCATATTACATAACCAATTACCGGAAAACAAATTCCAATCAATCGTGTATTATTTCACGCGGCATGTAATATATACTTGTAATAAAGTGGCCGATTTCAACAATTCACGGGGGATTTTTATACGATGTTCGTCAACGTGAAACATCACGTAAACTATGTCGCGTAAAATAAGGGTCCGATAAAAAACACACATGCGGATTTATCACAGGAGATAAAAAATGAGCCTTTTTTCTTCATCACTTAGAACACGGTTACTTTCAGCAGGTATTTTTCTGACACTGGTTCCTTTGCTGGTAATGGGCATTTTCGTCTGGCGGCAGAACCAGCAAATGGCGGAATCTGCCGCCGCGGAAAGCACGCGCCTGGCTTATGCCGACCTGGATCACATCGTCAAAGGCGCTTATGACATGTGCCTGACCCAGCAGAAAAGCCTGCAAAAAGGCGTTAATGAAAAGCTGAATGTCGCCCGTTTGGTCATGACTCATGAAGGTGATATTCATCTCGACCCCGCGCAAACCGTTGCCTGGGATGCCGTAAATCAGTTTAGCAAACAAGCAACCCGCGTCGAACTGCCTCGCATGATGGTGGGTGAAACCTGGCTGGGTCAAAACACCGACATGAAAACCACCTCACCTGTGGTCGATCAGGTCCAATCCCTTGTGGGCGGCACTTGCACTATTTTTCAGCGTATGAATGACGCCGGCGATATGTTGCGCATAAGCACAAATGTGGAAAAACTTGACGGCGCCCGCGCCATCGGCACCTATATTCCCGCCGTCAATCCCGATGGCAAACCCAATCCGGTTATTAAAACCTTGCTGACGGGGGAAACGTATCGTGGACGAGCATTTGTCGTCAATGCCTGGTATATCACCGCCTACGAACCCATTAAGGACACAACCGGCGCAATTATTGGAGCGTTATACTTCGGTATTCCCCAGGAAGACGTCAAGGAACTCCGCCAGGCCATTATGGCTACCAAGGTCGGCGAGACCGGTTATGTATATGTGCTTGATACTGCCGGCCATTACGTGATCAGTTCCGGCGGCAAGCGGGATGGCGAAGATATTTCTCAAGCCAAGGACGCCGATGGCGTATTATTTATCCAGGAAATCTGCGAAAAAGCCAAAAAATCAAAATCTGGAGAAATATTCGAACAGCTATATCCCTGGAAAAATAAAGATGATAACGCGGCTCGATTAAAAGTGGTGCGTTTGATGTATTTCGAAGATTGGGACTGGGTGATTGGCGCCGGTTCTTATCTGGAGGAATTCCAGGAAGCCGCACGGAATGTCCAGGCTATCAACCGGCAAAGTCTTGCCGTTCTGGGTATTGTCTTTTGTATATCAGCAGGTATTTCGATTGTAATATGGTTGCTTATTTCTGGTCGAATCAGCCATAGGCTTAAAAACGCCATTGTCCAGCTCAGCAACGGTGCCGCGGAAGTTTCTTCCGCCGCCGGGCAGGTGTCATCGGCGTCACAATCTTTGGCTCAAGGCTCCACCGAACAGGCCGCCGGTTTACAGGAAACCACTTCAAGTCTGGAAGAAATGTCTTCCATGACTAAAACCAATGCCGAAAATGCCGAACAAGCCAATTCTCTCTCACGGCAGGCGAGGGAAGCCGCCGACAAGGGCAATCAGGCCATGGAACAAATGAATCTGGCGATTAACGCGATTCGGCAAAGCGCTGATCAAACCGCAAAAATCATTAAGGTCATTGACGAAATCGCCTTCCAGACCAATTTGTTGGCCCTTAACGCCGCTGTGGAAGCCGCTCGTGCCGGTGAAGCCGGAAAAGGCTTTGCCGTTGTCGCTGAAGAAGTTCGTAATCTTGCCCAGCGCAGCGCCGAAGCGGCTCGCAACACCACGCAAATGATCGAAGAATCAGTCAATAATGCTCAAAACGGTGTTCAAATTACCAGCGAAGTGGCTGCCACGCTGGAGGAAATTACCACAGCATCAAGAAAAGTTAATGATCTTGTGGCCGAAATTGCTGCCGCCAGCCAGGAACAGGCCCAAGGCATCAGTCAGGTAAATACCGCCATGGGACAAATGGATCAGGTAACCCAACGCAATGCCGCCAACGCTGAAGAATCCGCCGGCGCAGCCGAAGAGCTTTCTAGCCAATCCAAGCAACTCCATTGTATCGTTGATGAATTGGCTATGTTAATTGGTGGCGAAAACTCCAAAATATCTCCTTCTAAAACAAAAAATAAAGCGAAAACACAGAAGGCAGCCACTTTAGCTACGACCGCCGAATGTTCTATTCCCATGGACACTGAATAGAGAAAAGGCTTGATATTACTATTTATATTATGAAAATAACGATAAAAAAACGCTTAAAATAGAGAACACAAAAATAGTCAAATAGTTTAAAATCCCCAACTTTCGTAGATAATGGCAGCATAAGTGACAAATACTTATACTGCCATTTTTTTATGTAATAAATTTACTATCTTCAACATGTTACGAAATAAAGTCATTATTAACATTTTTCAGCTTATATTGTCTTTTAACTCGTAAACTTAGGTAATATAGGTATAATCGGTTGCCTTTTACTCCTTTTTTGCTTAACTTAATTTTAGGGTGATGAAGTAAATAAACCTCATTCACCCCAACCTTCTTCATAGCCGTAAGCCTTGCATCGTTTGACAGATAACGTTTTTTAGGTTATACTTTTATGATTTAAATATTTGTGGGTTAGCCAGTAAAACGTGAACGTCCTGGGAGATATGTGAACACGTTTTTTGATGATACGCATATACGCCAAATCCTTCAGGCAAATGACATTATAGACGTCATTCGATCTTATGTCGCGCTGAAGCCCCGCGGCAAGGAACAGGTGGGATTGTGCCCCTTCCACGATGACAGCCGTCCATCCATGTATGTCAACCCGGTAAAGCAAATTTTTAAATGTTTTGCCTGTGGCGCCGGCGGGGATGTGATTAAATTCATCATGCTCCGTGAAAATCTTACATTCCCGGAGGCCGTAAGGGTATTGGCCGACCGCGTCGGTATTCACCTGCCTGAACGACGGGTACAGGAAGACCGCTCTAACAGCCCTAACAGCAATGAATTAGAAAAAACAAACCGCTGGGCGGCCAAGTGGTTTCGCCATAATTTTGAAGACCCCCAGACCGGTCAACAGGCCCGCAGTTACGTAAATGAAAGAAAAATTGACGAAGATATCGCCAGGAAATTTGGCTTGGGTTGTGCTCCGGCGGGCTGGGAACACCTGGTTCAAGCAGCCAAACGGGAAAATATACCTTTTAACCACCTGGAAGTCCTGGGCTTGGTTGTCCGCCGTGAAGATGGCAGCCATTATGACAGGTTCCGCGAACGCCTGATATTCCCGGTACTGGATCCCATGAACCGGGTTATCGCTTTCGGCGGCCGAACGCTGGGTGACGATCCCGCGAAATATCTAAACAGCCCGGAAAGCCCTCTTTTTGATAAAAGCCGGTCTTTGTACGGCATTCATACGGCCAAAGACCATATTACCCATTCGCGGGAAGCGATTATCGTTGAAGGTTACACCGACTGCCTTATGGCCCATCAATTCGGTATCCGTAACGTGGTTGCGACACTGGGTACGGCCCTTACCAATGATCACGCCCGTGTTCTTTCGCGGTACGCCGAGCGAATCGTGTTGCTTTTCGACTCGGATGAAGCCGGGCAGCGAGCGGCGGACAGAGCGATTGAGGTATTTTTCCGTCATCATCTTGAAGTTCGTCTGGCGACGATCCCGGAAGGCAAGGACCCCTGTGATTATCTGCTGCTTCGCGGCAAAGAGGCTTTCGATGAAGTTATACATAACTCGGTGGATGCTTTGCAATACAAGTGGAACCAAACTTGCCAACGTTTGAATCAAGCCAACAGCCTCTCCGGTCGACAACAGGCGGCTGAGGCATTTTTGGAATTGGTCGCCCAGGCTTTCACCCAGGAACAAGTGGATGCCGTTACGCGTGGCTTCATTGAAAACCACCTGGCTCAGCTTGTCGGCCTGCCCAGCGAAGAAGTTCGTCAGCGGGTTAACAGGTTAAGCAAGCAACAACGAACCGGTGTAACCCGCCAACGTAATACTATGGAAGAACGGTGGTTAACGCTCGATAGCCATGAAAACGCTATCCGGGAAATAGTGGAAGTGCTACTCAACCGGCCGGATTTATTCAGCCAGGTGCAACAAGTGCTTGATTCGGCCGACGAAGTACATTCCGAACGTTTGAAACCCCTCGTTCAGCAGGTATGGCCGTGGTGTCTGCAAGGCGAAGACAATCTCGCCATGTTGACCGCGACGTGTGAAGATCCGGATATATGTGCGGATATAACTGATTTGGCCCAGCGAGGCGAAGAACGGGGTAATTTCGAGGCCCGGTTGAAAGGCGCTCTCGAACGTTTGGAAGATGAAAAACCCCGACAACACCGAGGACAATTGCGGCAGGAACTGGCCTATGCCGCGCAACGTTACGGCGATGATGTGGAAGCGGCTTTGCTCTCTGAAATTGTCGCACGGCAAAAGCCCGATCCCCGCCGACCCGGTGCCGTCGAATGATATAAACGTATATTAGGAATGTGTGAGTAAATTTTAACCTTTTATTTTGCGACAGGGAGTTGAACTTGGCTACCAAAGAGGAAGCGAACAACTCGATGCCTATGGACCGCGAAATGCGGGCGTTGGTCGAAAAAGGCAAACAGCGCGGTTTTTTGACCTACGAGGAAATGAACGAAGAATTGCCCGACGAAAATCTTTCGCCGGACCGCCTGGACAGCTTGCTGATGACGCTGGATGACCTCGGCATCGATCTGATCGATGAGACAGAGGTCGAAAAACGGGAAGCCGCCGATAAAGGCGATGATGACGTTGACGAGCAGGACGCTCAACTGGAAGTGACCCTGACAAGCTCCGACCGTCGTATTGATGACCCCGTGCGGATGTATCTTCAGCAAATGGGGGAAATCCCCCTATTGGCGCGGGTCGAAGAAATCGCTCTGGCGCGTAAAATCGAGATGACGCGCATGGTCTTCCGACAGCGCATCCTGGAAAGCGACTACTGCATGAATCAGGCGTGTCATATTCTCGATCAGGTGCAGCGGAGCGAACTGCCTTTCGACCGCACCATGCGGGTTTCGACGGCCAATCACGCGGCGAAAAATTCCATTACGCGCCGTATTCCGGAAAATCTGCGCACCGTGCGCCGCATCATGGAGTTAAACCAGGCGGATTTCAATGCTCTGCGCACGGAAACCGACGAAGCGAAGCTACAGGAAATCCGTCACCGCATCAAACGCCGCCGCCGGCGCGGCGCCACCCTGCTGGAGGAACTGGGGCTTCGCACCAGTCGCATCACCCCCATGATTCGACGGCTGGAAAATCTTCGTGACAAGATGTTTGCGCTGGAGGAGATGATTCAAAACGCCGACCAATTGAAACACCTTACCGAAGATGATCTTTTGGTCGCCCGCGAAGAGCTTCACGGCCTGCAGGATCTGGTTGCCGAAAACAGCGTTTCACTGGAGGCGCGCATCAAGCGTATTCGCAAGGTATATAGCGAATACGAAGACGCCAAGCGCAAACTCAGCGGCGGCAACCTGCGTCTGGTCGTATCCATCGCCAAGAAATATCGCAACCGCGGCCTGAGCTTTCTGGACATTATTCAGGAAGGCAACACCGGCCTTATGCGCGCGGTGGATAAATACGAATATCAGCGCGGCTATAAATTCAGCACCTACGCAACCTGGTGGATTCGCCAGGCGATTACCCGCTCCATCGCCGATCACGCCCGCACCATTCGCATTCCGGTGCACATGATTGAGACCATGAGCAAACTTCGCAACATCAGCAAAAAACTCCAACAGGAAGTGGGCGCCGAACCCAGCCTGGAGGAAATCGCTCTTGCCGCCGAAATGCCCATCAGCGAAGTGCGGCGAGTGATGAAAATCGCCCGACATCCGATCAGCCTGGACCGACCCGTAGGTGAAAGCGAAGACAGCTATTTCGGTGATTTCATCGAGGATGAACGCGTGGAATCCCCCGTCATTGCGGCTTCACAGGAAATGCTCAAGGATAAAATCGACACCGTGCTCAAAACCCTCACTTACCGCGAACGCGAGATCATCAAACTTCGCTACGGCATCGGTGACGGTTATACTTACACGCTCGAGGAAGTCGGCCGTATTTTCAAAGTCACCCGCGAGCGCGTCCGGCAGGTGGAAGCCAAGGCCATCCGCAAACTTCAGCACCCCGTTCGCGCCCGTAAACTGGAAGGCTTCCTGGACCGCATCGACCGGATCAACTTCACCGACGAAGACGAGGAAGGTCAGATGGAAGAACAACTCTAATACGCCCTGTCGCGGTACTATTTACCGCATAATTTTCCTAAAACCGCATCGATATAGGCCGATGCGGTTTTTTTCGCGCCGAATGCAAATAAAAATATTCCCTCGGGTGGAAAAAGTAACTGACAATTTTCTCTAGCGAGATGCTATTCCTTTTTTTACAATGACTTACAGCAATAGTACTTTATGGAGTTAAGTCATGGCAGATCACATGGCTGCGGCGATGAATGCGGCCCAGGCCGGTCGCATCATTGCCGATACGGAAGAACCTGTGCGCGACGCCCACGCGGTCTTTCGCCGGCAGGCTTACCAGAAGGCGATTGACCTTCTGTCTCGTGCGGGCCAGAAGGCTTTTTCCCCCTCCGACGAACCTGTTCCAGGGGCCGGGGGATGTGCTGTGACGCTGACAATGCCGATAGCCTGATGGCCCGTGGTAAGCCTGTATTATTCGAACCTCTGGATGGACTACCGGACCCATCAGCGGGCGGCCTAATCCGTTGCCAGAAAAAAGGTCGCTGACCCTTCTGCGAATAACGGTAATTTTATCTTGTCATTCGAGATAAATAACCTACAATCAATAAAAAATAGTAAAGGCTTGAATATTACCTGTTGGATAGTCCTTTAGCAAAGCGGTGTAATGGAGCATTCTGTGCAACTTTATCTTTTTCCCAAAGAAGATGTAACCGCAATAAATGTCAGGAAAAATGGCAACGCCAATAAATTAAGCGGCGACGATAAACAGTTCCATGATTGGTATCGATTTGTTCTTTCTTTTCCTCCTCATTTAGTCAGAGAATACCTGGTAAAATTTCAACTAACAGAAAATAACGTTGTTCTTGATCCGTTTTGTGGCACAGGAACAACGCTTGTCGAAGCAAAGCTGCATGGCATACCAAGCATTGGAATCGAAGCGAATGACATGGCTCACTTTGCATGTTCCGTCAAAGTGGATTGGGATATAGACCCTGATAAACTGATGAAGCACGCCGTTTTGGTGGCAGAGAAGGCGAATCAAATTATCTCTTCAGAGAAGCGCCTTTCACTAAGAACGTTACCGGAAGAGTCATATACTCTATTATTGAAAGATTCGATTAGCCCCTTGCCTTTACATAAAGCATTGGTGCTGTTAGAACAACTCGAAAAAAACAAGAACCCATATTTCCGGCGTCACGAATTGCTGGCGCTGGCGAAATCGCTGGTGTTTTCCAGTAGCAACCTGCATTTCGGTCCTGAAGTCGGCGTACAGCGAAAAAAGAAAACCGATGCGCCCGTTATTGAAAGTTGGCTGGCCGAGGTGCAATATATAGCAGAAGATATACGTCATACTCAACACCGCGACACCTTCGCCATGGTTCATCATGCGGATTCACGACAATTGGCGGCGCTTTTAACTCCCCAGAGCATCGACGCGGTTTTTACGTCTCCGCCTTATCCTAATGAAAAGGATTACACGCGAACCACTCGTCTGGAATCCGTGATGCTTGGTTTTATCAAAGACAAAATGCAACTACGAGCCTTGAAGAAAAATCTGCTCAGGTCCAATACCCGCAATGTATATAAAGGCGATGACGACGATAAATGGATTGCGGAACATGAAGAGATACAAACGATAGCCGCCGCGATAGAAAATCGTAGAATTGCTCTGGGCAAAACATCCGGATTTGAGAAATTATATGGCAAAGTAACCAAGTTGTATTTCGGCGGCATGGCTCGCCATTTGGCCGAATTGCGGCCGTTTCTCAGACCGGGCGCCTATCTTGGCTATGTGGTGGGCGACCAGGCCTCGTACCTTCAGGTTATGATCCGCACGGGCCGGCTACTTGCCGACATTGCTCAGTCTTTGGGCTACCAGGTGGTAAGCCTCGACCTGTTTCGAACCCGCCTGGCGACGGCGACAAGAAAACAAATGCGGGAAGAGGTTGTCGTATTGCAATGGCCTGGTCGCCAATGAGGAGGATGTGTTATGGCGAAAAATAGCAATCGGTATTCAAAGCTGATCGCAAAGATATTTGATCAAAACTACACGAAAAGCGCACGGGAAGTAATCTTTCATCGCAAAGATCTGGTTAGCACGGCGGCCGCGCTCGGTATAGAATTGCCCAAGAACCTCGGTGATATTGTTTACAGCTTTCGTTATAGAGCCGCTTTACCGGAAACCATTCGCAAACGTGCCCCCAAGGGTTTGGAGTGGGTCATTCGTCCGGTCGGGCAGGCCAAATATAAGTTTTCCTTAACCGCAATGGCTCGGATACTGCCAAACGCCCTGTTAGCTGAAACGAAAATTCCTGATGCTACGCCGGGTATTATTGCGAAGTATGCGTTCAACGATGAGCAAGGGCTTTTGGCAAAACTGCGATATAATCGGTTGATAGACATCTTTTCAGGAATTACGTGCTACTCCCTGCAAAATCATTTACGGACAACCGTACCGGATATGGGGCAGGTTGAAACAGATGAAATTTACGTAGGAGTGGATCAACGAGGCGCACAGTATGTTTTTCCCGTTCAGGCGAAAGGCGGGACGGACCAGCTTGGTATTGTCCAAATCGAACAGGATTTTGCTTTGTGCGCCACGAAATTTCCGCAATTAATTTGTCGTCCGGTGGCGGCACAATTCATGGAAGATAATTTGATCGCACTTTTCGCTTTCGAAGAGAGTGAAAACGGAGTTGCCATTAGCGATGAAAAACATTACCGTCTTGTTCCGCCTGAACAAATGACCGATGAAGATTTAGCCAATTATCGCAACAGAGTAATAAACACAACCAACAAGGTTTCCGGTATTTGACAACAGGGTTTAGGCGGCAATCAAACTTAGGAAGAAAAGTGGATCGCCGGTGAATATCGCCGATAACGGCCCATGTTGGATGAGCATATTCTGGACTATTTTCACTTCCGGGATCACGTCATTGTCGCCGCCCAGGCCCTCTATGGGGAAGGAACCCGCAAGGCTCAGGCGCGGCGGGAAGAGATAACGGGCTATGCCTGAAATCAGGGCTCGCTGGTGATGCTGGATAAGCCGGCCCCTTATCTCCAGCGTCATCATCGGGGCGTCAAAGGGGAGGCGTTACGCGCCTTGTGGGGGTATGTGGCCAAGCGGATCACCATGACCGATTATCCCCGCTTCCGTGAAATGGGCTACGATTGCGGCAGTGGCCCCACCGGATCGTTCTGCGGCACTTTGACCGCCCGCCCCTCAAGGGCCGGGGGATACGCTGGGACGCCGACAACGCCGAGAGCCTGATGGCCCTGGGCAACCTGTATTATTCGAACCTCTGGAAAGACTACTGGACCCAACAGCGGGCGGCCTGATTAGTTGCCAGAAAAAAAAGGTCGCTCACCTGAAAAAGAATGCCAAAATAAACTCTTTATTTTTTCTCGTGCCTGGGGTAACTTATCTTGTTTATAGCTATTAATATGCAACCCCTTTAGGAAGCGAGTGTTATGAAAAAAATAGTGCTGACGCTAACGGTCGGGCTTATAATCGCAAGTTATTGCAGTTCCACGATGGCGGTGGACACGGTTTATATCACCCACGACTCGGAAAAAGCCTTCAAAGCGGGCGAGACCAAAGGGGTGCTAATTAACAGTGAAGGAATGCTATCCCTGGGATACGTCAATCACAAGATTTTTGACCAAACGGACGAGGTATGGGTCTTTAATGATTTGCTGGCCGGCGCTGATGGCGCACTCTATGCCTCAAGCAGTCCGCAAGGACGGGTTTATAAAATAATGGCCGATGGCTCCACGGAACTACTCTATGGAGCTCAGGATAACCAGGCAAAACACGTTTTCTGCCTGGCTCAAGACGACCAACAACGCTTACTCATGGGAACCGGCGGCGACCAGGGGTTGCTGTTACGGCGTAATGGCGACGGCGCCATTGAGCAACTATTCTGCCATGAAGACATCCTGTATATCTGGGATATCGTCGTTGATCAATCCGGGCGAATATATCTGGCGACCGGGCCAAAAGGTCAGGTTATCCGCCTGTCCGCTGACGGTCAGAAGACGGAATTTCTCCATGACGCCAAAGAAAAAAATATCCTGACGTTGGCCCTTGATGAAACCCGCAACGTGCTTTATGCCGGAGGGGATGAATTTGGTCTGGTATATCGCATTGACCTCGCCGGCGGCCAAACCACCATCACCCTCGACACCGGTCATGAGGAAATAGGCAAACTCCTCCTTCAGGAAACAACCGGCAATTTATACATTGCTACGGCTGATCCCGGAGCCGCACGTATGCGCAAAGTATTGCTGCTAAAAAACGGTGGATCCGGCCGGGCGCCCAAGGCGGACAACGCTGCCGACGAAAATTCCGAACCTGCCGCCGCTAAAGATGAAAAAAAACTCGCCGAAGACTCCAATGAGAACAAGCCCTCCGAGGAAGAAAAACGGGAGACTCCCGCTCAACGTATGCCTGATTTTGGGAAGGTTCGCGGAGCGAACGAAGTTTTTGAGGTTACACCGGATGGATTCATACAAAACCTGCTCAAATTACCGGTCATCTTTTTTGATATGGCCTGGACCACTCATGGAGAACTTTTACTGGCAACGGGCAATGACGGTCTGATATTAAGCCTGAATCTTGGCAATCGCCAGGCCGTGGAGCTTTTTGATGTCGAAAAGGCCGATCAGGTAACGGCTCTTGCCACATGTGAAAACGGAGTTATCTACACCGCCGGCGCCAACGCCGCAACGGTTTGGAGCATTGAACCCGATTTTCTCACCGAAGGCGTGTACGAGTCGGAAGCCCTCGACGCCGGGCAAATCAGTCGATGGGGCACGATAACCGCAAACCTTTCTTCCCCCGCGGATACCGCTGTACTGTTGGCGACGCGCACCGGCAACACCAAAGATCCTGAAAAAGGCGGGTGGCGGGACTGGTCCGAGGATCAGGACATTACTGCTTCCCAGACGGCATTAGTGCTTTCCCCGCCGGGCCGTTTTTTGCAATACCGTCTGAAATTAACCAACACGGACGGCATTCAAACGCCCCAGGTAAGCAAAATTACACTGGCGTATCGTAGTCCCAACCTGACTCCGCAGGTAAGTGCATTTGACGTCACCGTCGGCGAACCTCGCAGCAGTAAAAATAAAAATCCTGACACCGCCGCCGTCATGTTCAAATGGAATGCTCAGGACGACAACAAGGATGAAATGAAATACGAATTATTCCTGCGGCCTTTGGGCTACGAATACTGGATTCGCTTCGCCAAAGACATCAAGGAAACACAATTCAAGTGGAACAGCCGCACCGCCGCGGATGGACGTTATGAATTCAAGATAACGGCTTCGGATGCTCCCGCCAATCCCCCTGATCAGGCGTTAAGCGACAGCCGCGTTAGCAAGGTGACGTTGATTGATAACACGCCGCCGGAAGTTGCGGCCGTTAATATCAACCGCCAGGATAAACACATCGTTTTCTCCGTTCGCGTCAAAGACGCCCTCAGTCCCATCGCCCGCATGAGTTATTGTATCGACGGCGGCGACGACTGGCCGGCTATATCACCTGACGACGGCATGTTTGACACCCCGGAGGAAACCGCCGCCTTTACGATAGATGATGATAACAATAACCATTTGCTATGCCTTCAAGTAGAAGATGAACGCGGCAACGTGTTGTATCACAACATCGTAGTAACCCCCTAAAACACTATTAAGGAGTTTATCACACCCATGGAAACCGCTCGTAACAGCAAAATCAAACGCCTGCGCAAACAAGGTTTTCTGGCGCGCATGCGCACTAAAAAAGGCCGTCAGATGATTAACCGCAAGCGCCGCGCCGGCCGCAGCGTCAATATCAGCATGTGACGCCATGCGTGAGCTGAATCCCCAGATCATCATCGATGCGATTGCTGCTTTGTGCATTGACGCCTGTCGCAACCTTAGCGATGAAATGCTGGCGGCGCTGCATACGGCTTGCGAAACTGAAAGCCGCCCCCCCGCTGCGGAACGACTGGACCAATTACTCGAAAACGCCCGCTTGGCGTCTGAACAGCAGTTGCCCTTGTGCCAGGACACCGGCTTCACCGTGGTGTTCGTGGAGCAGGGCCGTGACTGCTTCATTAGCACTTTGCCCGATGATCCCAATGCCACATTAACTGACGCCATTCAGGAAGGCGTACGACGCGGTTATAAAGATGGTTTGTTGCGAAAAAGCATCGTCTGCGATCCTCTGCGAAATCGAATCAACACCGGCGACAACACGCCCGCCGTCGTCCATCACGCCTGGACGCCTGGCGATAAGCTCAAACTCACTGTTATGGCCAAGGGCGGCGGCTGTGAAAATCGTTCCGCTTTCACCATGCTCAAACCCACCGCCGATCCCCAGGAAGTGGAAGATTACATTTTCACCGTTGCCCGCAACGCCGGGGCGGATGCCTGCCCGCCGTTGGTGGTGGGCGTCGGGCTGGGCGGCACGTTTGAGAAATGCTGCATTCTCTCCAAATACGCCCTACTGCGACCTTTACAGCAGCGCCATCCCGAACCATTTTACGCCGATATGGAAACCCGCCTGTTCACCCGCCTCAATCAGACCGGCGCAGGTCCTGCCGGCCTCGGGGGCGATACCACGGTTCTGGCCGTCGCCATCGAAACCCACCCCTGCCATATCGCCTCTCTCCCCGTCGCCGTCAACATCGAATGCCACTCCCA
>JAFGBA010000033.1 GCA_016933395.1 Sedimentisphaerales bacterium
ACCACTATTACTGCCGCCAACGTGGCCATAACCACCAATAAACTGGCTATCGTCTGACATCGTCAGCGTTGAAGCGCCGCCTGCCCCGGTTCCAAAAATATTGTAACCACCGGACGTCAATATCGCCGAATCCGACAGGTTTATCGCACCGGTCGCACTCTCGCCCAAATGCACTTCAGAAAACATTGCCGTAGAAGTTCCACTTAATGACAAGGTTCCGGATCCACCCCCACCCGTACCAATGTAAGCAGGTGTTAAAACCGATATCGCCGCATCATTACTAACGGTCATGATACCGGTGGCCCCGGCTTCGCCAATAATGAATAAACCGCCGGCTTCTGTCTGGGTGATCGCACCACCCTGCATATCATACGTGGACGTCCCCGGGGCGTTTGCACGGCCTACTAAAAACCAGTAAGCATAATTAACCGTGCCGCCGGTTTGCAGGACATGGCCTTCACCAGGATCATTGGGGCTGTGGGGCCAATCATCGATGGGATTATTAATGCCTGTTCCATCCCCTACCCAAATATCGGTGGGTATCCCGGAAAAAAGATGGGTGGCATCAATGAGCACCGTGCCGTTCTTCTTAATGATGGCTAAATCGCCATCACCCGGGACTTTATCGGGATTGCCAACCGGCCAGGTGCATGTCCAATTCGTAACATCGTCAACATTCCCCGACCCCGTATCAAGATTCCAGTACAAATAATCCGCCATGGACGTGCCGGCGGTAAACAACAAACACAAACATGCAGTTAATATTATTTTCCGCATTTCCTCGCTCCGTTCTTAGTAAATGTTTACTTCCATCAAACAACCATTTGCCGTACAATCAACCGGATTTTCCCCTACGGCATTACGATAGAGATTTGCTTCATACTTTTCCTCTCACCTCCTTTTACTAAAAGCATGTGATCAATCGCTGGCAAAGATGGCTTAAAAATGAATAAAACGTAAACTTGAAACGGTATTGTACACTACTTTGGATATTTGATGCAAGAAATATTTCTATTAAATTCACCATTTTCCGACATAGCCTTTTTAAAAATGATATTCCTATAACTTTATCTCATGGAACATCTTTAACCTTATATAATAAAAATAGATACATTTTATTTTAATATTGTCTGCCACGTATGGGAGGATTTAGTTCCGATAACCTGCAATCCGTAAAAAACTGCCAAATTGGCATTTGTCCCTATTTAAAGAGAATTCCGGACATATATCGTTACCTGACCAGAGAACCTATCGGGCAATTTTAGCGTAAATAATCCATAATGCAGAATATGCCACCCTAATCGTCATAGGGGAATCAGAACTAACGTAAAGTGTTTTTCCGCGTAAACCGATATGAAAAATGTGTAAGTGAAAGCAGGGAAAACACTTCCCTCATCAATCAATGATAAGTAAGATAACATGAATCGAGACGGTACCGGAGGAGATACGTCCCGCGAAACCGACCTAAAAGCATCCATTCGGTTGTTTTTCCGGTCGAAAATATTTTAATTATCAGATTTATGTCCGAACACAACGGAAGGCATTTAGTAAGTCGCCCATTCAGAATCATGCTGGCGCATGCGGCATGTTTCACGGTGGCGCTGTTTTTGTGCTTTTTAGTCGACAGCGGAATGCGAATAGGAGAATGGTTTCCACGGGTGTTCCTGGCTTGGCTGGGGGTGACGCTGGCGGTCAAGCTGATAGTCTACGGCCTTCTACACCAGTTTCAGGGATGGTGGCGCTACGCCAGCGTTCCGGATCTATTGGGTATCATCAAGGGATCATATATCAGCACCATTATTTTATTTGTCATCTGGTGGGGTTCGATGTGGCTGATTCCCTCACACATGGGGATTTATGAGCGAGTGCCGCAGTCGGTCATGCTGATGGATCTGGCGGCCACGATTATCGTCCTGTGCGGCGTACGATTGGCTATCCGCTTGTACTATGAGGAAACCCACACCGTCGCCGAAGGCCGACTTAGTCGTCTGCTGATCGTCGGCGCGGGCAATGCCGGTGAAGTGTTGTTGCGGGAAATCCAGCGTATGGCCACGGCCAATTATGAAGTCATTGGCTTTATTGACGATGACCCGCGTAAACTCAAAGCCCGCATCTATGGCGTTTCCGTATTGGGATCCACGGAACAAATCAAGGAAATCGCCGCGGAAAGCAACGTCGATGAAATTGTCATCGCCATGCCGTCGGCGACGCATCAGCAGATTCGCCGGGTCATTAACCTCTGCCAGGGCGCCAATCTGAAATTTTCCACGGTTCCCGACCTGGTGGCTATCGCCTCCGGCAAGGTAAAGGTTTCGCAAATTCGCGAGGTTGATATCAATGACTTACTGGGTCGAGATCCCGTAACATTGGATACCGACATGATTCGCAATTTTCTGACCGGTAAAGTGATTCTTATCACCGGCGCCGGCGGCTCCATCGGTTCGGAAATGTGTCGGCAAATCGCCCAGTTTGAACCAAAAGCACTGGTGCTCATTGAACAGGCGGAAAATTGCCTGTTCGATATTGACCGCGAGTTAGCCCGTCGTTTCAGCCATTTAACCATTCATAAACATATTTGTGACATTACGGACCGCCCCCGCGTAAATTACATTTTCGCAACCTATCGGCCGGAAGTGGTCATCCACGCCGCGGCTCATAAACACGTGCCGTTGATGGAAATTGATCCCGGTGAAGCGGTAAAAAACAATATCCTGGGCACACGCAATGTGGCTTTGGCCGCCGACCAATATGGCGTCGGGCATTTCGTCATGATAAGCACTGACAAGGCTGTCAATCCCACCAGTATCATGGGTTCGACCAAACGCATCGCCGAGATGTCGATTCAGTGCTTGAATGAACGCAGCAAAACGGATTTTGTGACCGTGCGGTTTGGCAACGTATTAGGCAGCAACGGCAGCGTCATCCCCATCTTTAAACAGCAGATTGCCGCCGGCGGCCCCGTCACCGTCACCCATCCGGAAATGCGGCGCTACTTTATGACGATCCCGGAAGCTTCGCAACTGGTTCTGCAGGCCGCGACCATGGGCCATGGCGGAGAAATATTCGTCCTCGACATGGGCGAACCGGTTAAAATCGTTGATCTGGCCCGCGACATGATTACTCTTAGCGGCTTTCGCGTTGGCGAAGATATCGACATCGAATTTACCGGCATGAGGCCGGGCGAAAAGCTTTTTGAGGAACTCAGTATTCGCGGCGAAAATATGGCCCCGACCCGGCATCCCAAAATCGGTATCTGGAAAAATATTCCCACAAATGAAAACCTGATCAACGAAACGGTTGAAGAACTGCTGCGGATTGCCAATTGCGGTGATCATAAACATATCGTCCAATTAATTAAGAAAATCGTTCCCGAATATGTCGGCGATGTGGATTTCATGAAACTCCATACCGAACATCAGGCTCGCTGTAATGGTGAAACTCCCGCCGACATACATGCCCGGCCTTCCGCATGAAACATGAACGATGTATTCTTGCCCTCGATCAGGGAACCACCAGTTCCCGGGCGGTATTGATCAACTCAAAAGGCCAAATTCACGCCTGGGCGCAAATGGAATTCCCCCAACACTATCACCAACCCGGCTGGGTGGAACACGATCCCCACGACCTCTGGAAAAGCCAATTCGATGTAATCGCTCAGGCCATGCGGCAAGGCGGCTTGAAAGCGGAATCCATCGCCGCTATCGGCATTACCAACCAACGAGAAACCACCCTCGTCTGGGATCGCGCCACGGGTGAACCGCTGGGCAACGCCATTGTCTGGCAGGACCG
>JAFGBA010000274.1 GCA_016933395.1 Sedimentisphaerales bacterium
TGTAAATCTTTGTTCGACATATGATTATGTGATGATTGAAAATAGTTTAAATTAGCCATCCGCCGCAGGCGGATACCACAATTTTGCGTTTTTCATTTTGATTTTTGAATTCTCAAACTGACCATCGGTCAGTTTGAGTAAATTATTGAGGATAATATATGACGGCGGCATTTACATGGCGTTTGATTTTCTGGGCGAGTCTTGCGGTGGTCATTTATACGTATTTGGCGTATCCGGCGCTGATAATGGCGCTGGCGCGTCTGATGCGGCGGCGCAGCAAGACGGCAATTGAAGCGTCTTGTATGGCTGATGATTCTTTACCCACGGTGACAATGATTATCAGCGCGTATAACGAACAAGCCGTTATGGAGCAGAAGATCGCTAATTGCCTTGCGTTGGATTATCCGGCCGACAAACTGTTGTTCGCCATTGGATCAGATGGGTCCGATGACGGTACGGCGGACATTTTGCAGCGAGTGCATGACACTCGATTTCGAATATTGCTGCATCCCCGGCGGCGGGGTAAGGTGCGCATGCTCAATGATCTGGTGGAAGACGTGCATAGCGATATTATCGTCTTTAGCGACGCCAACACGATGTATGATCCCCAGGCGATCAGACAATTAACTGCTCCGTTTGCGGATAAGCGCATCGGCGTGGTAATCGGCAACCTGGAGTTGCGCGATCCGCAGTCAGCCCAAGCATGTCATGCGGAAGGGGCGTACTGGCGTTATGAAAACGCCGTCAAGGCGGCCGAAAGCGCGTTCGCGGCCGTCCCTGCGGTCAACGGAGGTATTTTCGCGGTGCGCCGGGGATTGTTCACGTCGTTGCCGTGCCAGGCGATAACCGAAGACCAGGTGTTGGGGATGAAAATTATGGCGCAGGGTTATCTCTGCTGTCAGGCGATCGGGGCGCGGGCTTGGGAATACGTCAGTGACTGGCGCGGCGAGATGCGGCGGCGTATTCGCATCAGCGCCGGTAATTTTCAGTCGTTGTGGCTGGTGCGGGAAATATTAAATCCTTTTTTGGGACGTTTATGGTTTACGTTCGTGAGTCATAAATTGTTGCGCTGGCTGGTGCCGTTTTGCCTGGTGCTGATCTTGGTTGCCAACACCTTATTGGCGGGTGAGCCGTTTTACGGCGGGACGTTGCTGGTTCAGGGTTTGTTTTACGCCGGCGGTTTGGCGGGAACGCTTGTCGGCGTCTCAAGCGGAGTGTTGAAACTTTTGGCCGCCCCCAAGTATTTTTTAACGATGAATTTGGCCGTCATACTTGGATTATGTCGCATTTTATCAGGCCGGCAGCGCGTTACCTGGGCCCGTTCTGTGCGCTGAACGGATGGCGTCACGAAATCGGTTCGGGGGAGAGATTAGCGGTTGTAAAGGGTGTTTGGGATGGCGACGCCATGGTGGGGGAAATCACCATATCACTGCGCGGGGCTATAATATCCGCCAGAGTTGTAAGGCGGAGAATACGCGCGGCGTCCCGGCTGGCTTGGAAAAGGACCTCCTTGAGTCCTTGAAAATAATGCCCGTTTTTTTGTAAAAGCTCGCCGCTGTCGGTGATGAAGGCGCCTTCAATAGCTTCGATGATGTCCAGGACGGAAATTTCTTGAGCAGGACGAGCGAGGACAAAACCGCCCTGCGGCCCGCGAACACTATCGAGAATCTGGCTGCGAACCAATTGCTGAAGCACCTTGAGGAGATACCCCTGAGGAATGGCGTATTCGTCAGCGATGCGCTTGGCGACCACAGCACCCAAAGGCATATGCCGGGCAATATAGCCCATTGCCAATAATGCGTATTCGGTTGATCGGGTTAATTTCATTGAAAAAAGATGTTCTGAATCAATAACTATTGGGGTCTCTGGCGCCCCAGTCATACGTTGATGGCGTCGTCGTTGTCGGTGGAGTGAATGCAGGAGTTGGTGCGACAGGAGTAGTGGGGGCTGCCGGTTCGATATACTCGCCGGTGCTGATATCATCAGTAGGTGATATAGCGCCGTTGCGAAGTATTCGCTGGGCCTGAGTGCTGTCCAAAGCCGGTAAAGGCCGGACGGCAATGGCGTCTACGCCGGGCTGATATCGCCTGGGCGGAGCCTGGGTGGTTTGTTTTTTGCATCCCAAGCCTGCAACACTAATACCGGTAATAATAAGGAAAATAATGCTTGCACGAAACATCGCTTTTTCTCTCAAAAACTGACTTTTGAGACTATTATACCCTGACCGAAAGATTATGCAATCGCAGCCAGTGGTTTTATTTGTTTAAATAATTCTTCAGGAGAATATGACCGGTCCAGCCGAAAAGGCAAAAACCGTCCATGGGGGTGATCGCTGGCCAGGATAATCATACAGCCGTGTATTAGCGTGGCTCCTTCCTCTTGAGGCTGGTGGCCGACTATAAAAATGTCGGCATTCCACTTGGTTTTGAGTTGTTCAAGGCTTTCTGTATCATGAAAGCGGTCCCATGTAAGCGCCCGCAGGCTGGAATCGCGTTTCAAATCGTCCACGGTGAGGATTTTTTCAAATATGAAATCATCAAAGCTAGCTATATGCCGCGGCGAGGGCAGCGAATGACTCATCCAAATGCGATTGGGAGCATAAGCGGCGATAGGCAAAGAGAGGATAAATTCATCCAGCGCCTGCATGACCAGACCGGCTCGTTCGGAAAAAGCCGTGGTAATGCCGGTATTAAGGGCGCGAACCATGGGTTGGCCGTTTTTGAGAATTTCATCACGGCTTATCTGGGCCATGGCGTGGTTACCCAATAAAATGTGAATCTGAGCAGGATAGATAACTTTCATTTCCGCCACTGCCGCTGCTAGACGATAGGAATGGCACTCATCGGGGCGGTTATTATTGCTACAATGAAGGAGTTCATGGACGATTAAGTGGCGTTGAGGATGGCGGTCCAGGTCGGCCCAACGCATTAATTTCTGGAAATTTACCTCATTGCCGTGAAGATCACCGGTCATAATAACTTCGCCGCTTGAAGGCAGCCGGAGGATATTCCCCTCTCTAATAGGTGATTCGCGGTTGGCTTTGGCGGCGCGTTCGAGGGCGGCGATTATTTCTTTGGTCGTCATGACCCGACTGATTCGCTGGCAGTGTTGAATTTATTCCCGGCAATCATCCGGATAAGCAGATCCAATCGAGAAATCACTGTTTTCATATCCGAAGGCCGATCCTGGGGCATATTTTTAATGCAATCCATCACCAGATTCGATACTCCGGAAGGAATTTTGGGCTTTAATTGTGTGGGCGTAGGGGGTGGACCGACTATTTTTTCATTTGCGAGTTCCACACGATCCATTTGGCGAGGGATAAGGGTTGGGACATTTCGGCCCGTGAGCGCCCAATAAAGGGTTGCGCCCAGGTTAAAAATGTCCGTGCGCGGATCGAGCGGCTTGCGACGGACCTGTTCGGGAGCGATATAGTCCGGAGTGCCCTGGATACGAGGTTTAACAGTGCCGATTTGGCAACTTTGGCCCAGATCAATAATGCGGATAGCCCCATTTTCACTAATAATAATGTTATTAGGTTTAATATCACAATGAACCACACCCGTCAGGTGCATACCGTTGAGGCCTTCCGCGACCATGCGAAAGATTAATAAAAGGTCAAGCAGGCTGTGAGTGGGGCCTTGCTCCAGGCTGACGCCGGGGCAAAATTCCATGAGCAGGAAAACTTCGCGTGTTTGTAACCTCTTGCGCCGGCGTTTGATATCGAAAACTTTACGGACGTAAGGATGATCTACCTGAGCGCCGATACGGTATTCGGTTTCGACTTGTTCTATCATGCGGCCGTCTTCGCCTTCCTGACGGACGACATGCTTAAGGGCGAAAGAATTGCTGCCTTTTTCGCTTTCCACCAGGTAAATGGTGCTGGCGGCGCCAAATCCCAGACGTCTGATGATCCGATAACCTTCAATTGTTGGGGTTTCGGTGGAACCGAAAGCAAATTGTTGAATGCGACCGAGTAATGGCACTGGGCGTTGTCTCTTTGCTATCAATAGCAGGTCAGGTTGTGATTTCATAAAAGCAACCGCCTGTCAGGTTGGATTAAAACAACCGGACGAACGGTAACGTCGCGTGTGGAAAAACCCGATGAATGCAGGAAAAAAGGAGGGAAAACAAGGCGGTTAAAACGTAAAGCAAGGCAATATAATGACTTAAGAAAATAATACGTATAATAACGGCTTTCGCCGGCCGGGGTTCCTTGCTATAAATTTATGCGCTTGTTGATCGCCGTCCTCATTGCCCTTTATCAGGAATTAGCACACTACCATATATTAGACGTTGATTTTACCTGTATATTGCACAAAATACAAGCCATGATTCGCCCCAAATTCCTCTCTTTCCCAACGTTGAAGGTCGCCCTTTTCCGCTAACCTCTTATATTACAGCTTGTTCCAATGAACGGGAAAGTTTCGGCCGCAGTGTTGTTGTAATGTATAAATCAGGGCTTCAAGTTGTTTTGCCTGTTGCGGGGTCGTTTCTGGTTGATTGGCGCCGGCCAGCAGGCAAATGCGGACGATTCCGTCAATGGCTGTTTGTTGGCCGGGATCAAAGGCGGGGTGTTGTTCCATCCAGCCGCTGGAGGCGTAAATCTGACCGTCGGCGCTGCAATAGCCATTGTCGATGACAAAATGATATTGATGGGCCAGACGGGGGCAGAGTTGTCCGTTCCAGGGCATCAATTGCTCGGTGGTTTCATAGGACACTTCGATGCTGTGCCAGCGGTTCGGTTGGATCTTGGTGTCAGTTACCAGGGCGGATGGTGAGGTATTGAGCCTAGTTTCACTGGAAAGGCTGAAAGCCATAGGCTTAAGAGGCGTACCTTCGAGAGTGAGAAGAACGACGGCCCCGACCGTCATGGAGACCATCAAGGTAATAATGACGGTCGCCAATCGTCCCTGATTCATCATAACGGCATCCTTGCTGCTGTGCTGAAATCGATTATCCGGACATCCGCCGAAAAGCTCCGCCGTCGGCGTGCGCGGATGCTTCCACAGCCGACATTATAAATAGGTATCGTCGCGGGACAAGATTTATCTTGAGGAGAAATTTTTTAACCACGAAAGGTGCGAAAGGCTCGAAATAAAAGTCTGTTTTAACCGCGAATGAACGCCAATGAACACTAATTGAATAGATGTAAGAA
>JAFGBA010000275.1 GCA_016933395.1 Sedimentisphaerales bacterium
GCGATTACCGCCGCGCCGCCTTTATAAAATCTCCGCGGTTCATCTCAGCCTCGCGGTTGCGAATAATGGCATTCTACAGCAAACCCCCCGCCGTGTCAGGCTAATTTGCATCTATTGCCCAAAGCTTAGCGGTGACGCGGGCATCCTGCCCGCGCATCTTCGAATCGCCAACCGTGTTTCTGACGCGAAAAAGGCCCGCGTCACGTTTGGGCAACACGTCCTGTTGGTTGAACCGTTTTCATATAGGTTCTGAAAGAATTATCATTCATAGCGCAGCGCTTCGATCGGCCGCCACCGCGCAGCGCGGATCGCCGGAACGGTTGCGCCCAATATCGCCGCCGCCACACCCGCCAGGCAAATCCAGCCGACCGCATCCCATGCCACGTCGTTGGGTATCTGCTTGAACATATACACGCCGCTTTTCCATATCTTGAAACCCAACAGCCGCGTCAAGGCGGATTCAACCATGTTGATATGCCGTGTCGCCAGCGTCCCCAGGACCAACCCGCCCAGCGCCCCGGCCACGCCGATGCACAAGCCATACGCCCAAAACACCCGCGCCACGCCCCAACGTGACCCGCCCACGCTCCGTATGATACCGATATCCCGCCGTTTCTGCATGACAATCATGTATAACGTCACGAACACCAGGAACGCCGCCACCAGACAAATCATTCCCAGCATAATCTGCCAGATAAACAACTGCTTGCGTATCTCCCCCGTAAATTGTTTTACGGACTGCACCTCGTCCGCCGCATAAACGCCCACCGGTGCGGCTATGCCTCTCGACCTGGCCGCATGCCCCCACGCTTTACGAATGATCTCCACACCGTTTGGCGCCGACACGCCCTTCGCCAGCGTTATCTGCAACAATGCTTCACAGCGCGGCTCCTGGCCGGATTCGGCCGAACCCGCCAACGCACAAACCGCGGAAAAGGGCACATACATAAAGTGCGTATCCGCATCGTGTAGGCCCGTCTCCACGATGTCCGTCGGCCAGCAGATAAGCCGCTGTCGCAGCGAGCTTGGGGAGTTTTCCCTTGAATCACCTTGCGGCCGCCGACCCGTGGTAATAATGACGGGCTGCTCCCAATGCGCCAGTTGTTCGCGCAATGCCTCGCGCGGATACTCATCGGTCAAATCATCCGGTTGAGCCAACAAGCCAATGCTTAAAACCGCCCCGACCGGCATATCTTCTTCCCGCACCGTCCGGCCGCCTTTACTTAATGCCTGTTTTGCTGCGGCCTGAGCTTCGGGAGATAATGTCATGTTGGGTATCGCCTCACCCGCTCCCTGCCGAAGCAGACCCGACCGAAACGCCGCATCGCGGCATTTGCGCTCCATATCCACACCGACCAATTGCACCGCACGCACGCGGCCCGGCCCCAGATACGCCAGCCCCCCCGTCTTCGCCAGCGGCATCGCCAGTTCCACTTCCGGACATGCCTCCAGCGCATCGGCCATCGTATGATATTCCCGGTCTGTCAACGCCGCCCCCGGCACTACAACCACGTCACCCCATAACCGCTTGGAATGATTTATGTACGACGCGATAAACCCCGTGAACAGGCTCGTTACCACAATCAGCAGCGCCACGCACCCGACTACCGCCCCAATCCCGAAAAACGCCAAACGACGTTTATGCAGGTATCGCCGGCTTAAAAACCATACATACATGGCGTCTTCTCATTACTGTGTCGCGGGCATCCTGCCCGCGGTCTTTGATTAGTTCCTGTTGTGAAAACAAATTTGTCATTCTGAGCGAAGCGAAGAATCTCTCTTTTCGACCAAGAAAGACCTTTCGCCACGCTCAAGATGACAAAAAACGCTTTCCCGCAACGGGAACTAATTAACATCCTAAATTTTACCGGCAACTGACAAAAAGCGAGGGCATCCTGTCCTCGTTACTATTTATCAACCTTCCGGCCGCAGCAGCGGAAACAATATCACGTCGCGAATGCTCGCCGATCCCGTCAATAACATTACCAGTCGATCAACGCCCAGCCCCATGCCGCCCGCCGGCGGCATGCCGTGCTTCAAGGACCGTAGAAAATCCTCATCCAGCGTCCGAAAAACGTTTTCTTCTTCCTTTACGCCGCGAAGCTGCTCCTTGAACTTTGCCTCCTGAATATCCGGATCGTTCAGTTCCGAATACGCCGGCCCGATCTCCATCGCTCCGATGAACAAATCCCACCGTTCGCACCACGCCGGATTATCCGCCTTGGGCCGGGTCAACGGCGACAGGGCGCTAGGGTAATCCATCACGAACGTCGGCTGAATCAGATCTTCTTCCGCCGTCGCTTCGAACACCTCGTTCACCACGACAATGTCATCTTTGTTGCTGACGTTTATTTGCAATGCATGCGCCTTGGTCCGCACCTTGTCCATTTCCGTCAACTCGAATCCGTTCGCTTCGGCGAAGCGTTGCGCGAAAGTAACCCGTCGAAACGGCCGGCCGTAATCGATTTTATGCCCGCACCATTCGATGACGCCTTCGGGATGGACCATCAACGCCAGCCGCCGGATAAGATTCTCCGTCAGTTCCATCATGGTCATGTAATCACCGTAGGCCTGGTACACTTCCATCGAGGTGAACTCGGGATTGTGCCGCCGGTCGATGCCTTCGTTGCGGAAGTTGCGATTGATCTCGAAAACCTTTTCCATCCCTCCCACCAGCAATCGCTTGAGATATAATTCCGGCGCAATCCGCAAAAACAGGTCCATGTCGAGTGCGTTATGTCGCGTCAAAAACGGCCGGGCCGCCGCGCCGCCCGCAACCGCCTGCATCATCGGCGTCTCCACTTCCAGATACCCCTGCTCGTGCATGAACCGGCGAATTTCCTCCACCATCCGCGACCGCTGCACGAACACCCCCATCACCTCCGGGTTGGTGAACAAATCCACGTACCGCTGCCGATAACGAAGCTCCACGTCCTGCAACCCGTGCCATTTCTCCGGCGGCGGCAGCGTCGCCTTGCTCAGCAGCGCCGGCTTCGTCACCCAAATGGTGATCTCGCCGGTTTTGGTCGCGCCCAGCTTGCCTTCCACGCCCACGATGTCGCCCAGGTCCAGCAGCTTCACCATCGCCCAGTCATCGGACAGCAACTGTTTGGCCAAACCGATCTGAATGTCGCCCGACCCGTCCCGAATGGTCGCGAACACCAGCTTGCCGATGTCCCGCCACAACACGATCCGCCCCGCTCCGCGCACCACCTGCTCCTCATTGGCCGGGTCATGTTTGGCGCGCACCGCCGCCAGCGGCTCGACCCCGTCAAAGCGTCCCCCGAACGGATTCACGCCCAATTCGCGCAGTTTGCCCAGCTTTTCCCGCCGCGCCTGTTCGTATTCATTCATCGTTTGCGGTCGTTGTTCCATGATTCCATCTTGCTAAAAACAGCCGAAAATCAGTAACTATCACGCATTTTCCTGTCAATATATCGCTGTTTATGCGGAAAATATACATGAAAACAATATTGATTCAAGAGGATAAAGGTCAGCCCGAAAGCCGGGATTAACTTGGCTGCGGGATGAAAAACAGCCCATTACCCGTTAAGTATTTATGTTTTCATCGTGGCTCAATGACTCTTCATCTTTTACGGTATTCCTGGGTTTGAATAAACTTATCATCGTCCCTGCCGCCAGGAGGATAAATCCCAGCACCACGAAACGCCAATAGGCCAGTTGCTTCGACGCCAGATAACTTTTGGCCAGCAGGGCGACCAAAACAATCATGCCCGCCCAGAGGTTTTTGGCCCGTAGCCATAACACCCCGATAATCACGACGGCGGCGATGATAATGATGAGATAGGCGCTGGTGAATTTGACGGGCAGATAATCATATACCCCCACGGCCAACAGCACTGCGCCAAGATACAACAGATATTTGTTCCACCACGTGAAAATCAGATAAATAATCAGTGTTCCCAAACCCAACACCCCCGCCATTCCTCCGGCAAGAGTAACCTGCTGCGATTTGCACGCCTCACCAAACGCCGGCCAAAATGGCAAACCCGCCGCCAACAGGATTACACCTGTCCAGCATGCATAGGGTTGACGTCTCAGCAGGCCATACACCCATAAACTCGCCACCAGTGCGCCGCCGCAGGCAAGATAGTTCAAATCGTAAGGCCGCTCCGGCGAATATCCAAACGTCAGCACCACGCCCAAGCCGTAGACGGCCATTAAAACCAGCGTTCCTTTTTGTCTCCGGTAACGATTTCGCCAGCCAAGTAGCAATCCCATCCACGCCAGCGCCGCGGGCGGATATACGAGTAAGCCGATGCCAAAATTCCCCGTGTCAATCACCGATTTGTAATGAATCGCCAGCAGTATTAATCCCAGCGGCAGGCATGAAATCACCAGATCGCCTGCAACCGACGATTTGCCCGCCCGCCAAAGCGCTTCCAGCAGCAGCAAACACACCAGCGCCAGCGCCGGTGCGTAATCGCCCAGGCCCCGCTCCAGCGTAAACGTAAACGACATCGAATATTGGTGAACACTCGAAGTCGCCAGCACTATCATCACCAACACAAACGCCATTAATGGCGTATGCAAAAAGCTCTTCGACCACCCCGCCTTGTCATGATCGACATTTTTAATCCGCAGCGACGCCAGCACCGTCAGCCCCGCTCCGGCCAGTAGCGCCAGCCACATCCACAACCACAGCGTCCGCCGCGTTGCTTCCTGCGAAGGCGCTGTCGTCAGAAAACGCCCCAACGCCGCCGGTTCCAGATAATTCACCGCCACCATCACCATCAACCCCGCCAGCGACCATGCCCCTAGCGGTATCCGCACCACTTTCCGTAGTAATCCCAGCTTTACCGCCCCCAGCACAATACCCAGCAATCCTAAATACACACTGCCGCGCACATCCGTATCCGCCAACGCTCCCTGCGCGATCGCCGTCCCCACCAGGTACAAGGCAATGATTAACAGCAGCGACACGGCGTCATCGGTCGCCTTGCGCCGAACAATCACGATCAGCGCCAGGAGCAGCGCCACTTCATACCCGTGCAGGGTGAAAAAGCACGCCAATCCTTCCCGCAAGGTATCGCCCGCCACCAGGATCGGCCCCATCACTTTGACAATCCCATAGGCCACACTCAAGGCGCTCAAACAATATAAGATATTCGCCCCCTTCGTCCGCAGGAATCGCCCTAAATCCCGTAAGTCTGCTTCTAAAGTTCCTTTCTTTGGCCGGTTCTTATCAGGTTCATCGTCCGGCAAAAGAATGGGCATTATCGGCATAATAGGTTCCTGTTCCGGCGTTTGTCCTTCGTTTTCCATATCTTACCGATATCCTTTCAAATCTTTGATATTAATTAGCGCGCAGCTTATTGCGCCTCCCAGCCGCCGGGCGGGTCCTCCGTGCCGGCCCAGGCCCAGTGCAAATTCCCCGCCGGACCCAATTTGCTGTCACCGCCGTTCAGTCCTCGGCGTAACTGATCCTCCATCCAGATGATTTCCACGTGCCCGTCGAGAAACGCCACGTTGCTCGCTCCGCTGTCCAGCGCGTTTTCCCTGGTATTATGGTAAGTCGCAAAGCATCCGTCCACGTCCGGGCTGGGCGTAATAACCAATACCGTGTCATCCAGCGCCGTTGTGCTTAACGCGCCTCGATAGCCCGAACGCTTGAGATAACCTTTGGGAACGTTAACATTAGGAATACTCCAGGCGTTTTCCTCCGCGAAAAAAAATACCGAACTTGTTTTCCGCGCCTGGCTAAGCCGTTCAATGCTCCCCGGCCGCGCCCCGCCCAGGTAGCCGTTGATGCTGTAGCTTGCTTGCGGATCGATGTCCAATTTGTGTGGATGGCCGGGATTTTCGCACCCCCGCTTCCCTCCGAACCGCCGAAACGTTGGACACGGCCCCAGCGACATATCGACAACCTCGCGCCAGAATGCCCCCTGGTACGTTTTGTTGGCCCGCATCAGCTCGCTTTCCACCGCCATTTCCCGGTCATGCCATCGGCACCCCTTGGGATGCACGGCGTTGTACGACTCCGCCGTGTATAACCATTCATCAGGATGTGTCAGAAAAAATCCATCGTGATCAGACAGATAGGTTAAACCAATTGAACCGTACTGACGCAGATTTGACATGCAAACTACAGCCGTCGCCCGGCTGCGTGCTTTGCTTAGCGCCGGAAGTATAATCGACACCATCAAAGCGATGATCGAGATAATCACGAGTAGCTCGATCAGCGTGAGTCCTCGCCGAGAGCGTGTATAAATGTTGCTCGCCTGCCGTCCTGCCACGTGCCGCTCCTGACCTTTCATCTTCCCGATATGCTCATACCCGACGCCCTATCTATAAAGCAGCGCCACGGCCTCGCCATTATACCCTGCCCTTATCCTGCATCCAAGCACATTCCGCGCTATCCGTACCGCCGGCGTCC
>JAFGBA010000276.1 GCA_016933395.1 Sedimentisphaerales bacterium
TCAGAAACTTGAGTAAACCATGCCAGAGTTATCGGACACATACTGGCTGAGCCTTGAAATTTAACACCTTTTTAAGCGAACACCCGGTTTTGGCAAAAGCCGTACTAGAGGGTAATAATACCTCTCCTACTAGTTAGTTCCTGTTGCGAAAAGCCCGTTTGGAGTTCAAGCTTCAGCTTGGTCTTATCAAAAACGTCATTTTGGCGCGAAAAAACGGCCGCCCTGAAGGTTGAACTCCCAACACATATTCTTCCGCAACAACTATTTAACTGTTAAGTAGAACGATGTGGAATTGGTCTGCCTGGAAGGGAGCATGGACAAGTTGACCATTGAAATTGATGGAAGGCAAGCTGGTGGCGGCGGTTAGGCCAAAGCTGCGAGAGGCCTGAGTTTGAACCAAACTGTGGAAAGAAAAAAGGATATGGTTAATGGATCCAAAACCGTTAGCCTGATCGTCTTCGGTCAAATATATTTGATCGATGCCGGGACTTACATTTGCCGCGGCAATCGAACCCTGAAAACTGCCGCCAACCCGCAGGAATCTGATATTGCCGCCGGTTTGTGTGCTAATTGCGGTGTCAAATTGTTGAGATGTCGCGATATTTTGGCCGGCTAAAAGCAGATTATCTAGGCAGTCGCCAAAAATGGAAATGACGCCTAAATTGCCTGCGGCATTTACCGTTGAAGAGGTTAAATTGCCGCGAATGAAACATTGTTTCAAATCGCCCGCAACATTGATTTGTCCCCGGCAGTCGCCTCTAAGAACATTTAAATTATTGAGATCGCCTGTCGTCACGGCAATGTCGGCTGTGAGGTCACCAGAGGTTACCAACAGGGAATCTATGTTGTCGGCGGTAATAGAACCGGAGAAAGCAACGGTTTGCAGACGCTGTAGCCGACCGTCGACGTTTAAAGCGGCGTTGTTGACGGCGTTCTTGATCGTGAGGCGCAAGCCTTGATAAGAAGTCAACTGAAGTTCTGCGCCGTCCTCAACGCTCCCCAGAATGATGGAGGAAACCTCGTCTACACAGGTTAATCGCCCCATAATGCTTACGGTCGGAGCGGTAATGCTTTGCAGGGGGCTGTCACAGTAGATATTGGCGACGGTGATGATATCATTAGCGTGAGGCGTGGATACAACCAGCCGGGATTGCGAAGTTACATTGCGAAGTATAATAGTATCTATGGTATAACTACTGCCGACCGAATCGCCCCAGAAAATCTGCGCCTGTCCGGGGCCGAATAGTTGTACAACAACTTCGTGGCCTAAAGAATGGGTGTTGCGCACGATTTGTTTACTGGTGGCCATATTTGCCGAAGCGACGATAAATTCTCCCGTAAAACTTTGGGGGACGCCGTTCCCGGCCAGATCGACGATAGTGTTGTCCGCGGGAATCTGCAATTGATAATAATCTGGCGCTATTCCGGAAACGCCATAAGAGACATTTGGCAGACTTAGCTCGATCATATTTGTGAGAGGATTATAGCTGATCTGTTCAAAATCAATTACTGTTTCGTTGCCTTCAAGAAAACTTTTATCGCTGCCTGCGGACAGAAGGCGATAATTGGATGCGATCAGGGCGCTGGTGATATCGAGGTCATTGCCGTCAAAAGCAACCTGTATGGCGGCCGGTCCGGCGTTGTAATACACTTCCTGGAGATTCAGGCAATTTACCGCGATGGCCTGGTTGTCGTAGATGAAACTTGTCAATGCGGATGGTTCAGAAGTATTGCCCAAGGCGTCGCCGGCGTACGCCAGTAATAGATTTTCACCTTGACGAACAAACGTTTGGTCAACAGTAAGTTCGTAATAACCGGGAGAGACTTCCATGGCCGTCCCCGCACTATAACCGTTACAGGTGATTTCCACCGTAACATCCGGTTCCGCCAAAACCGTCACGCGCGGATTACCTACAGCCGTAATATTATCGTCATTAGCGCATCCGCTATCATCTTCGGCGACAAGCTGCGGTCCTGTGGGAATCGCCGGCGGCGTTAGGTCGACGGCAAACTCATACGCCAACCAGCCTTCATCATAAAGATATTCCGTGGAAGAAGCAGCGGAAGTCGTCTGTGGACCATTACCGACCTGATCATGCAGGCCGAGAGTGGTGTCTATGGCGATTTGATAACTTTCATCGCTTAGAGGTTCGGCAACAATTAGTCGTACACTACGGACCACGGTATCCATGGCTACGGCGTCGATGGGAATGTTGATTTCATTGCCGTCGGTGAACGTGCCATCACCGCCGGAAGCCAGCAAACGAAAAGCCTGGGTATTGATAATGGTAGCCGGATCGAGGTCAATATCATCAAGGTAAAAGGTCATGTCCCGCACCGATTCGGCGACAACGCCGGTTGGACTGACGTTTTGAATGACCGGTCCGATTGTGTCAACCACCAGCCATAATGGGGCCGAATACGAGGTGTTTCCAGCAGGATCGATGCCGATAATTTCGACGATGTTATAACCTTCATCCAAATCATCCGGATCAAACGAATAGGTCCAATTTCCGTCCGCATCAACCGGCGCCGTTGCTACAACGACGCCGGTGACGACCACCTGCACCAATCCGTTGGCCGAAGCGACGCCGCTCAGGCCGGACGTTAGATTATTGGTTTTCAACAAGGCGGAGGCATCGGGCGTTTGGCCGTTGACGGTCAAAGTTGGCGATGTGCCGCCCGATAAGGGGGATTCAAATATAATCGTTAGCGTCGGTGATAAATCCGAAACATTGCCCGCCTGATCGGTAACCAGTGTTTGGATGCGATTTTCACCTTCCAATACCTGGCCGGGCGCGAAGGTATATGACCAATACCCATTATTGTTTGCTATTACCTGTATGATGGAAGCAAAGTTCAAGTTGATATCAACCGTTGCGCCGGCTTCGACAACGCCATCAATGGTGGGTGTGGCGTCGGCGGTGCGGTTATCGGTGTTATTCAGTCCCGTGTCGCTGGTATCCTGCAAATCCGGGATATTGGCCGCGGGCGGTGTGATGTCCAGTGTCACCGATAAATCGTACGAGTCAGCGGATATATTTCCGGCCGGGTCCACGTAATAAATATCTACAGCGTTGGCGCCTTCATCCAAATCGCCTTCTTGCAGCGTGATGCTCCAGGAACCGTCCGGATTAGCGGTGGTTGAACGTGTATTCGCACCGCCGACGCGCAGCCATACGGTGGCGTTCGCTTCGACCGAATCCGCTTGGCCCGTGAGAGTCGGCGTGGTGACGTTGGTGAGATAATCGTTGTCAGCAATTCCTGAATCACTGGCGGAGTCCAGCACCGGTGGCGACGGACGGTATGTGTTCGTATCCAGTGTTACCGTTAATACGTCGGAACAGGCGGATGTATTGCCTGCAATGTCAATATTATAGACTTCAATGGAGTTGCTCCCCTGAGTTAGATCGTAGCTGCCAGCGGCAATGGCGTAAGAACCGTCGGCATTGGCGGTTACCGAACGTTTATCTTCACCGTTGACGCGTAACCAGACGACGGCGTTCGCGGAGACGGATCCGGCTCCGCCTGTAAATGTTGGGGTATCGTCAGAGGTAATATCATCATTATCCAATACGCCGGTATCATTGGCGGCATCCATGTCCGGCGCTGCCAACGGCGCCGTCGCTGCGGAATCAAAAGTAATTATCAGTGGTGATGATACAGGACTTGTTCCCGTGCCGTTAGTCGCCGTCGCCGTAATGACATTGGCGACGCCGTCGGCGGATCCGGTCAAATCGCCGGGAGAAAAGGTATAATTGTAATGGTATAATTTAGAACTGGATGCAGCGGTGGGATTGGCGTTCGGATTTGTGGAAATGGCGAAACGATTTACCCGTACGGCCGTTTCCCGACCATGAAATTGCAGCGTATGCCAACCCACATCGAGATGCCAGGTTTTATCGCCCGCGACATCAACCTCTTCCGTGGCGTTAACGTTATTATAAGCGGCATAGGTTGTGCCCCAGAGGGCGGGTCCGGTGTCGCCGGCTTGCCATTGATCGTCAATATTAACGAATATCGAATTCTGATTCACGTTCGGAAAATAAGCGTTGGCGCGAACATAGTAATCGCCGGGAACACTGATGTAAAAATTATAAGTGGTATAACCGTCGGGGACCGCGATCGTGGTTAGATACGCATATAAATACGACGTGTAAACGATCATCGGATAGCTGATAACCGAAGCACATTCGGCGTCAATAACGAGTGTGTCAGTGGTGGCGTAGTAACAGATATCGTCCTGGGGTTGGGCGGTTCCAAGCGGATTGGCTCCGTTGTAAACGGTTACCGTACAAGCTCTTTCCGCCAAAATTTGTAAGGAGCAATCCTCAAGATTTGTGAGATCGTCAGAGTTACTCACCCCGCTGTCGCCGGATGGCAATAAATCCAATTCACAAGGTGCTAGCGGAGCCGGCAGTAAGCGAGTTTCGAGATTTTCCAAAGTGAGCATAACGTTCCCGACCTTTCCAAAAATACCCACAATAATATTCTTTATCTGAACTATGCTCTTTAAATACATCTATCGGCGGATAAAGTTTCATACTTCATTTAAATATAGCCAGTTATATCAAAATTAAAATTCAGAAAGAAGACAAGTAAGTAATAATGAAATGAAGAAGGAAAGTATACATAACCAGTATCTGTTGCGGAAAACCCGTTTGGAGTTCAAGATTCAGCTTGGCCTTATCAAAATGCCATTTTGGCACGAAAAAACGGCCGGCCTGAAGGCTGAACCACCAACACATATTATTCCGCAACGGATACTAACAACTATAAAAGTTATAAAATTTCAATTAAACTATAATTATCGGACTTAATAAGCCTGAATTCTCTATTTCATTTTATATATGGTATCACAAACGGATATTTAGTGTCCCACGAAGCGGGTATAGAGAGCGTGGGCCTGTTCGGCTGAATTAGCACCGGTGATAAGAGCGCGGCCGTCGGTGAAGAACGTTAATTCATGGTTAGCCACGGTAAGTTTGAGGGTATAGTCCGTGCGAATGAGGCGCCCGGCGTCATGCAGCCGTTGGGCTAGAGCATCCAAATCCAATTTAATATCTGGGGTCGGGGGATGAATCTGAATCGTGTCCCGGCCGACACATTGAATCATATGAAAATTGTCCCCACCCTCGAGATAATCAAACTGTCCTTCGCCACAGCATGGACAGCCCTTTTCCATTCCCGCCAGCGAAACAGTATGGATGCGATTACCCCATAAATCAAAGGTTGTCAGACCGCGATTGACGGCGGGAAGATTTCCTGTAAGCAGTTTCATCGCTTCGCCGGCTTCAAACGCTGCCAACAAAGCCGCGGTAGGCCCAAGAATACCGGCCGTTTCAGCCGTTTCGATTTCACCGGGTGCGGGCGGTTGCTCCAAGACGCAGCGCAGACAAGGCCGGCCCGGCGGTAAAATCGTCATGCTCATGGCACGGGCAGCGAGGCAAGAAGCAAAAATGTAGGGGATTTTATGTTTAATCGCCGCATCATTGATTAAAAAGCGTGTTTGCAGATTATCAACGCCGTCGAGAATAAGATCGGCACCTTTAATGAAATTTTCAATGTTGGTTTTGACGACGTCAGCAATAATAGGCTCAATATCCACATCGCTATTGAGACGGCGAAGGTATTTCGCAGCAGCAGTAGCTTTGGGTTGACCTTGAGCGGCGTCGGCTTCGGTGTAAAGGGTTTGTCGCTGCAGATTGACCAGTTCAACAATATCCCGGTCGATGATGCGGATAAAACCCACGCCGGCTCTTACCAGCAATTCGGCCGACATCCCGCCCAAGGCCCCACAGCCGACCAGTGTTACCCGGGATTGACTTAGCCGTTGCTGGCCTTCGGGACCAATAGGTTCAAAAACAATCTGCCGGGAATAGCGGTTTTGGATGGTTACATCGCTCATACTGGAAATGCTTACTCCGGATGCTTTTGGGCTTAAGGGTAGTCGCCTTTTCGGTTGCTCATCGTCCTATTGTAGCTATAATAAGGACTTAAGTCGAATTTGGGAGTAAAAAATGACTGTTTTGAAAATTATAAGTACCGCTGATAGCGGATTTCCCCGTTCTTGGGTGGAACTTCGCGGCCGTTTGACGCTGGAAGGTGAATTACTGGATAATACTCAACGCAGCGATAAAGTCCGCCAGATTATCAACCAGGTTCGA
>JAFGBA010000277.1 GCA_016933395.1 Sedimentisphaerales bacterium
AGCATGTCCTGAGCGCGTTGCAACTCGAACTCCATGGGCACCGAGTCCTTCACGGCCGTCTGCATCGACTTGGTCGAGCTTCTAATGTAGCTCAATAGGTCTGTTCCAAAGAGCAAACCGCCCAACAAGGCTCCCACAACGAGAACAATGATCGTCGTTTTGAAAATTTTGAGCACCATGATACATCTCCTTTCAAAATAATAACTTACACCAAACGTTTTCGGTTAAAAAACACCATTTCGGCCGACACCGGCCAATTCACTAAAGGGTTAGACGCCCCCTTTTAACTGTCCTTACAAAAAAAACGAATTTAATGCTTCGTTTCTGCCTTAATTGGCATAAATCACATGATTAAAAGATGTTATGAATTTTATCGAATGGTTTTTTGACCTACTTAGTAACTATCCCCGGCCAGCGGCAATTGTACTTTGCAAGCCCGTTGTATTTGACTATAATGATTAGTTTGAGAAATGTAATAAAAACGAGGTAGTAAGGCCCGCTTTGATTCGGGGGGCCGCCGTAACAGGAAAATCGCGGATGATTCGATTTCAAATTTATCATAAGGGACAACAGGCGACGGATATCGCCAATGGGGCCTATTTTTTCGCTCAGGATGAAATTCCCGTTCGCTCCCAGGTGAGTGTCGAGGGGACGGAACTGATCGGCGTTCGCAGCAGTGACACAGCCATAGGTCTGGTTACGCTATGGGAAGTGGAAGGTTTCGGAAAAATACTCCTGCAAACCACTCGTTTACCTGAACGGGGCGCGCCGTATAACCTTAACGTTGAGTTAGCGAGGGGCAAGCTTCTACGTATCAGCCAAAAGCGTGAAGAATGGGGTATGGCCGATTTGAACCTGTCGGTTGAAGTGCATGGCCAGATTGATCAGGCTCTGGACCAGTTTGTCACAGCGCTGGGTATGCCCGACCAGCCGGACCAGGCCGGCAAATACGCCGATGAAGCCCTGAGCCTGGCGGTTCCGGCCGGGGAAGCAATGGCCCTGGAGCACGCCCGCATGTTTCTCCAACGGCGAGGAGCCACCCAGGGATTCGGCCGGCACAGTTTCGCCTGTTCCATCGATCTGCGGCGGATGAACGATCCTGTCTACCAGCAGTTCATTAAAGACCATTTTCACTTTGTTACGGTCCCGGCCACCTGGAAGCTCATTGAACCCAAAGAGCAGGAAGAAAACTACGAGCAGCTTGATGAGTGTATCCGCTGGTTGTCGCATAACCGTATTGCCGTGAAAGTTGGCCCGTTGCTGAACTTCTCGCCTTTATCCGCGCCCGACTGGTTATTTATATGGGAAAACGATTTCGAGCAGGTCCGGGAGATGGCTTATGAATTCGTGACCAAAACCGTCCAACGATATGGTGAAAAAGTCCAGGCCTGGGATGTAGTCAGTGGTCTTAATGCCGAGAATGTTTTTAAATTCAGTTTCGAGCAAATTATTGAGATGACTCGCTCGGCGGCCTTGGCGGCCAAACGCGCCTCCAGCCGGTCATTGGTGTTGGTGGAAATCACCGAACCGTGGGGGGGGTACTACGCCTTTAACCATCGCACCATCCCACCGCTGATTTACGCTGATATGCTTTGTCAATCGGGCGTTATGCTCGATGGTTTTGGCCTGCGATTACGGTTTGGCCGTGGCGCCGCCGGTATGCCCACACGGGACCTGCTTGAAGTCGCTGCTTTATTGGATCGTTTCGCCATTTTCGGCAAGCCCATCCATCTTTCCGGTGTGCAAGTTCCCAGCGTTCCCGATCCGCGCGATAATCAGGGACACATCGGTGAAGCAGGCTATTGGCACGGCGGTTGGACCGAAGTTTCCCAGTCTGAGTGGCTGGAATGTCTATACCAGATTGGTCTGAGTCGTCCCTATATTGAAACCATCACTTGGCAAGACCTTGCCGATACTGATGATGCCGTTCTCCAGCACGGCGGTCTTACTTGCGCAGACCTTACTCCCAAACCCGCTTTTGAGAAATTCTATGAACTCAAGAAGGCGTTATCACGTCCTTCTCAATCGCGCAGCGCTTCTCATAAGGCCAAACCGACTTCACCATCCGAGTAACCTCTTTTTTGGGGGAAATGGCCGATATCTCCATTTATACCAGGATATTGCGTTTTTTAAATCCTGTTCCTGCTGTTTTTTGGGTAACTGTTGCCATAATTGCAGATTTTGGTTATACTATATAAATAGTCGTTTCTTAATTATTTGCCGTTTTTCTTTCCAGTTATTGCACCCGGGATAACCAACGGCAGGATAAACCTATTAACATAAGGAGTCAGGCCATGGAAATTACCTCGTATCTGGATGAGAAAAAGGTGCATTATCAGGTCTCTTCCCATCGGCCGGTTTTTACTTCTCAGAAGATGGCCGCTGAAGAACATGTACCCGGTATGAATGTCGCCAAGCCTGTTGTTGTGCAGGCGGACGGCCGCTATTATATGTGTGTCGTCCCGGCCTGTTGCAAAGTCGATCTGGAGTTGCTTCGCAGTCAACTCGGTGCGGGTGATGTAGTGCTGGTCAGCGAGAAAGAAATGGAAAGGCTCTTTCCTGATTGTGAAATCGGAGCTCAGCCGCCTTTTGGCGATTTGTTCGGCATGCAAACCCTGGTGGATAAAACCCTGCATGAGGACAATTTCCTGGTTTTCCAAGGCGGCCGCCATGATCGAGCCATCAAAATCAGCCGTCAGGATTACGAGCGAATTGCCCAACCACGAGTTCTGTCATTTAGCTACCATTTGCACTAAAGGTATAACGTCGAGTTGTAATTACTCGATTCGCACCACGCGTTTCACCTTTAAAATATATAATGCAAAAGATATTTTGCATCGATGAGTTGCATTTACCATACGTGTGTTTCTGTCATCGTATGGTCGAATACAGCAACACCATCAACAAAAGTTTGTTCAACCTGCACATGATATTTCCCCGGTTCACCTTGTATGTTTAACACGCAGAAATCAGCAGGGCCGCCGTTGGTTAACCGGCCATAGCCTTGCTGCCCCAGCCCTGTTAGACGACAGGGATTATCCGCGTACATACGAGCGGTGGCCATTAAAGCGTTATCCAATGTCAGCGCCGGATGTTGGCGTGTCCAGATACCGGTCATTTCCATGGTGAGCCAATTGAGAATGTTTTCCACGGCTTTATTCATCATCAGCAAACTGCCGGCCAATATGTTTTTTTGAGATGTTAGACCAATATATTGCCGTTTGGGATTCACCCGTGCTTCCATACCCACCCATTTAATGCGTTCAAGTTCTGTTTGGGCGGCGAACATCGCATCCGTCACTCCGATTACGCGTTCGAAGCCTTTGCGAGCCAGAATATCTCGCACGTAGGCCGGGGCTATATGAAAACCATCAGCGATTATTTCGGCGTATAACGTATCGTCACGCAAAACGGCCTCGATGGAGCCGCCGCCGTCAAACGGCTTGTATGATCCGCTCATGGCTCCGTTGGTGAAATGCAGACAATAACGCAATCCCGCCGCAACGGCGTTTTTTACCTGATCGCCTGTTGCTATCGTATGACCGGCGCCTACGACTACGCCTTGTCTGGATAAATGGCGAATCAACGAATATGACGCTTCATCGAAATCGGGGACGACATTGGCCAGCCGTATCATTCCCCGGCGATTAAGTTTATCAAATATGCCAATATCAGGCGACATAACCAAATCGCTGTTTTGTGCTCCCGCCGCAACCGGATTAATAAAAGTTCCTTCCAGCAGCGCTCCCCACAGCCTCGCTCCGTATTTTTGTGGTTGCACAGCCGCCATATAGTCGCCCAGGGCGGTTAAACGTTGTTGTAAATAATCAGTTTCTTGCGCTTGGGTTGCGACATAGAAACCTGTTACGCCGTGGGCGGGAAGTTCCCGTCGCAACATATCTAGGCCGTCGATCAGACTTTCCCGGCTGTCATCAAACTGAGCTGTAACGGCGTCATATCTTCCGGAAGTGAAATCGAATTGCTTCATTCCGTGGAAATGAATGTCCACCATACCGGGAAACGCATATTTGCCCAAAAAGTCCATTTTAAGATTTGCTTGTTGTTTAATGTTTTCAAAATACACCCGGCCGTTTCTAATGTGAATATCGCAAAGATATATACCGGTACTGTCCACAACATGGATATTTTGCAAATAATCAGCCAATACAATCACCGCCTTTATAATCAAATTATGTAGGATTCGAACTTACATCCCAAGCGATCATACTAAATCCGGCAAACAAATCACAGAAATTTATTTAAGCGAGGAAATCAGCAATATTATTTAGGGTAATTACCAAAGACATTTTTTTACCGTAAATATTTCAATAAGAATTACTGATAATATTCACCCGCATCAGTCGCTTAAAAACATCGATACTTCGCAATTTGATGGAATAACCGTTTTTTATATTTGACATCCGGAAGTTGTTCATGCCATATCCATATGTACTTGGGTAAGATATCGTCGCTCCTTAATATATACAGGTTAAACCATAATGGATATTATGAAAGCCTTATATAACATGTGTTACGTTATCGGGGTATGGATTATTCAAGTTTTGACTAATAATTTGAAACGACCATCAAATAGAAAAATAGGATCTCCTCGGAAAAAGTTAGTTAAAAACAAAGCCAATTTTGGCTTAACTTTTTTGGATTTAACGCTTTAAGGCTCCAGCATGTCTCCATATAATGTGAAGATAGGG
>JAFGBA010000278.1 GCA_016933395.1 Sedimentisphaerales bacterium
CACGATTTCGATAACCATGGGCAGGTCATCCGAGAGCCGCAGCACCCGGGTGGTGTGCATGCGGCTGTGGGCCCCGAAGCCCATCGGCCCCCGCAGCACGGTCGCCCCGGCCAGATGCAGCGCGCGTGCCTTGAGCACAATCGCTTCATACAGAGGCTTGCCGTCCCAGCGGTCCGACTCGCCGATGAAGATGCGTAGCAGGCATCCTTCTTCCGGTATCTTCATGGTTGGTATCCTCCACAGGTCAGGAGCCGTAGATGATGGTCGCCAGGCGCATGCCCAGCCAGGCGGCCGCCAGGCCCAGGCCGTTGCTGAGCAGCAAGTTCAGCGCCGCCAGGCCAAAGAGCCCCTCGGTAGTCATCGAGATGGTTTCGTAGCCGAAGGTCGAAAAGGTGGTGAACCCGCCCAAGAGGCCCACCAGGATGGCCAGGCGATAGGCCTCCCGCAGCAGGACCGGGCCGGTAAACAGGGACATCAGAAACCCGATGACCACGCAGCCGATGATGTTCACGGCAAGGGTGCCCACCGGGAATGAGCTGGAACTAAGGCGTTGAATCCACCCGGAGAGGGCGTAACGCAGCAGGCAGCCGCAGCCGCCCGCCAGGAATATCAATAGCAAACGCAGCATGTCTGGTCCGTTCCGGCCGGCCGGAGAGCAATCAATGAGTCGGAGAGGTAGGCAGGCCGGCACCAACCCTACCACGCCACCGTCGGTAGGAGTCATCAGGCCCAATGCGCCGGTTACAGGCGGACTCCATCGCCTGCTGGAGATTATGGGCCGGAATGGTGCGGCGGTCAAGCCTGGAATCAGCAGTCGTGAAAGCAAAAGAATCGATGTGAACGCTAGTGCTTATGGAGCATCTCTTTCCTTGACGCCGGAGCCAAGGCCGGTAAGCTCAGCAGATAAGCATCGTTATGGCACAAAAAAAACAGCAAACAACATCAGAAATGGCATTACCCGCCCAGCCTCGGCGACGGCGATATTTGCTGTGCGCGGTGATTTTTCTGGCGGCCTTGGGGGGTTGGATGCTGTTTCGACCAATCATGGTCGCTCTGGGGGTATGGGAAGGCCCGGTCAATACGGCCCTGCAACGGGCGCAGGTGATTAATGTTATCTATTTACTGCTGGTCAACGGCCTGTGGTCAACGCTGGTTTTGGGAGCGGCGACTGTATTTGGAGCGGGCATTCTTGCCCCGACCAAGGCGTCAGAGGGGCAGGACCGTCTGTGGTTTGGCCTGCAAAGTCTGGGCGTGGGATTGGTGACTTTGTCGCTGGCGACATTCGGATTGGGCGTTTTGGGGCTGCTAAGATGGGGCGTGTTCATTGCCTTATTGTTGGGTATGGCCCTGGTGGGTAGCGGATTGTGGATATGGTGTCGGCGTAGAGGGCGGATAATTTTTCCACCAACAAATTATCCCGGTGAACCTTTCTGGCCGTGGGTGGCGCTGATGGTGCCGGCGGCACTGGTGGTGCTGGCGACGCTGGTTCCGGCCGGGGTGCTTTGGGCCCATGATGGTCGGGGGTTTGATGTGCTGGAATACCATCTGCAATTGCCGAAGGAATACCTTCAGGCCGGGCGTATTTTTCGCGTGGACCACAATGCCTACAGCCACTTTCCCCAGAACATGGAAATGCTTTATCTTGTGGCCCTCATCCTCCGCGGCGATCCTGTCGAAGGAATGTATTTAGCCCAGATAATACATTTGGCCGTTTGTGCGGCATTTGTGTTAGGAGTGTTTTCCCTTGTTCGCCGCTGGTCAAGGAGTGGTGGTGTGCTGACGGTGGCTGCGGTCGTGGGAGGACCGTTGGTTTATGTCGCCACGATTGCCTACAATGAAGGCTACCTATTGTTGATGATGCTGTTGGCGGTGGGGGCGGTGTTGCCTGGCAGCGGAGGAAAACTGAGTATGCGACAAGCCGCGTTAGCGGGTGTCTTTCTCGGCGGGGCCTGCGGAGCGAAATACACAGCAGTCGCCATGGCAGGATCGGTGGTATTTATTTTCGTTGTATTGGTCGCCCGCGCCCGCGGCAGGCAGGTTGCGCTTATCATCCTGGCGGCATTATTGGTATTTAGTCCCTGGCTGATTAAAAACCTCATCTGGAATAGCAATCCCGTATTTCCCCTTGCCGCCAAAACCTTGGGCCAATCTGACTGGTCCGATGAGCAGGTGGCCCGCTGGAACAGCGCCCATGCCCCCGCACCGGATGAGACGGCTGTATCAGTGCGACTAACTAAATTAGTTCGCGAGCTTTTCGATCCCGGTCGTTATGGCGGGTGCATCTGGCCGCTGGTATTGCTGGTTGGGGTATGGCTAATCAAGCGTAATCGCCAAACCGATAATGGTCCGCCGAGGATATTATTCGTAGCCGCGGCGATAAGTTTCGCTGTGCAAATGATTATTTGGCTGGCATTCACGCATCTGCAAAGCCGCTTTTTATTGCCGATGCTGGTGCCTTTGGCCGTGATGATAGGTTATCTGGCTGGTTGTTGTGGTTGGTCATCGCGTATTTTTAGCCTGTTAACGATATCGGTCATTCTTGTTCACACCATTTTCATCGCTCGCAGTTACTCCGTCAGTACGACCATTGAAGGTGATGGCGGCTTTGCTCCTTTGGCCGGAGCCGATTCATTCGTCGCATCGCTGTATCCTTTCAACGATTCGGATAATCCTGATCTTAATAAGATAAAGATACTTTTGATGGGGGAATCCCGCCCGTTTTATACCCGTTCAAACTATGTTTACCATACTGTTTTCGATCGCTGTGCCTTACAAGAGCAGTTGGCCGCAGGAGCGACACCGGCCGACATTGCTGCTGTTTGGCATTCGGCCGGAATTACTCATGTCTATGTCCGCTGGGATGAAATCGAGCGTCTGCGCCGCTCTTACGGCTTTGCGCCGCGGATTACGCCGGAATTCTTCCAGCGCATGCAGCCGAAGTATCTCGAAAAGATTAATGAACAATCTCCGGCATTTGAACTATTACCCGGCGAACTATATCGGCTAAAACCATAATCCTGAAAATTATCGTAGCAGCTTAAGCCATTCGAGCAGGTCGGCGTAGTAATAAGCAGCGCCGAATTGCTGATGCAGTTCGCGCAGGCGGGCAAGGGCTTGTTCGGTGAGTTTATGCTGATAGTCGGGATCGAGGCTCTGGCAGAAAAAGATGCGACAGCCGGCCGTACGGTAAGGACGAATAATACAGCCTTTGTTCTGCTGCTGGTATGGGCAGACGCCTTCGTTTTCGTCCAGTTCGGTTTCACCCAGCGTCGCCAAACCCTTGAGGAGATACAATATCTCCAGTGTTGTGGCATAAAGGCGATGATCGTAGCGGACAAAATCGCAACAGCGACCGCAATTCTTGCACCAGGGATTGGTCGCCGCCAACTGCTCATCGATGTCGCGATACACCTGCTCCACGGCGGCAAGGGCTTTGATGTTCTTTTTATTGGCCGCCAGCCACTCCACTGCCGCCTGGACGATGGGGCGGGTTTGGACGGTTTCCAGACCGTTTTCCGCAGCGGCTTCGATTTGCTCAGCGGAATACCATTGCCCCTTATCAATACCGGGACAACTTTCGGCCGCATGTCGCCAATGTTCAGGGGATTTCAGATTTTCCGGCCAGAAAGGCCAGGTGCGGCATTGCCGCGGTCGATGGGCATATACTTCGCAACCGCGCTGAGCACCCTCCGGATCGGGTAAAAAGATACAATCCTTGCCGGGTTGTTTTTCGAGCAAACTGTAACGAAATCCCACCCGGCGGCAATATTGTTTTTTGAATTCCTTGACGGTCAGCCCCAATTGGGTCGCCATAGCCTCCATTTCCTCGTTGGTGACCCACACATAGCCTTCGGCCGGCCCCGCACAGCAATTGCCGCAGAGTTGACATTCGAACGCCAGGCCATTTTTCCACCAGGTATTGTTTTTTGTCATAGTTCATTTATCGGCAAACAGGGGCGGGTAAATACACACGAAGGCAAGGTTAGCATCTTATTCGTAAGGCAAAGCTATCAGGGGGTTTGCTTTATGGTTTCTGAGGGTAAAAGTTTACGGGCATACCGGGCGGCGAAGAGGTCCGGCCTTAATTCAATGATTTTTTCCAGTTCGACCCGCCAGTTATCGGCCGATTCCGCCGGTTCGGTTTCTCGTCGTTCCAGAATCGCCTGTACATATTCCAATCTTGCTTGAATACCCCCATCCAGCCGGGGATATTGCTCCGCCAGTTCTTTAAGGCGACGCAGTTTAATTTTGGGATCGCGCTCCAGCAGCGCGTAAGCCAGTTCGATATTGTCAATTAGCGGATCGGGTTTTGGGGATTCATTAAGCAGGATTTTCAACTGATGTTCATAATCGAGCTGCCGTGGGTCCAGGCCGATGAATGTTGCTAATCGTCGGTCATGTTGCTCGTGGCCGCTGCGGTTTTCTTTGTTCAGTAAATCCATCAATCGGCCGATGCGGACTTCCAGCCGCCGCAATTGAACCGCCGAAATCGTTGGCGGCGGGGGAGTAAATAATCCCGGCATTTGTTCAAACCACCATCCGGACGCCGGTTTATCGAAATCGGGCGATGATATCCGTTCCTGAAGTTTCGTATCGGCTTGCTGTAATAAGGATAGAGCTTCGTTGAAGCCGAAAGGTTTATCCGTTTGTGCGGGAATTGTCGCCGCGGCCAGTTGCGCCAGGCGATAGCGGGCTTCCAGGGCCATGTCGGTGGCGTCGAAATTATTGAGCACTTGTTTCCAGATGCCCTCGGAATTGGAGCTGGGGAAGGTGGTGTAGTATCGCAGGGTGTCCTCATCGCGCAAGGTGCGGATATCAACACGCAAATCGAATAACAGACCGCGATAATATAAGGCGTCCGCAATCCGCGGGGCGTTGGGATGGCGGGCGATAAAGGCGTCGATATGCTCTACGGCTCTATAACTTGCTGTAAAAAAATTCGTCAGTTCTCTGGTGGATAGCGAGCCGGGGCGCAGCAAAGTGATGCTCGGATCCGGACCGGCGTTGAAGGCCCATAGCCATTCCGTACGCAACTGATTCATCTCGACTTGGGCGTTCAGGTAGGGGCGCTCTTTAAGCCTTTGACCGAGTTCTTCTTCCAGAAGCGGCATAATATTCTGGCTGCGAAAGGCTTTGATATTGCCTGGACTGTAGGCATAGACGTCGGCCTGGAAATCACGTTCGATCATGCCGATGGTAAAATGAAACAGCACTACCGTACCCGCCAATGTCAGGCCAAACACCGGCATCATAATCCCCGGCCGGTAACGCATAAAATGACCGAGACCGATAACCACGCCAAAGAAAATCACCGTTATTAGAAACGCCAATACCCACGGCGCATACATAATCGCCCAACGCAGGGCGTTTTCCTGGGGATTATTACCCGCGAATAGCACCCAGTACAATATCACCGGCAGCATCGCCAGAATCGACGCGATGAATTTGGATTTGAATCGAAACGGTTCAAAGCTGATAAGAGCGCATCCCACGAAGAGCGCCAAACAAAGTGGGGGATTATGCCCCAAAAATAACACCAACAGTACGAAGGGAATGGCATGCAATAAATTATAAAAAAGTGCAATGCACAATGGTATAGCGCATAGCAGAGCCGTGAACATTGCCGTGACGAAGATATAGGAAGGAAAATTAAAAATGTTGACGGGATTTAACAATCGTTCCACGAGAAACGGTGATTGTTCGGGTTGTTTCCACAACAATTCCGAACCTGTTTGAATTCGCAGAATGAACATGTTCAACAATGCGTACAACACCAGGTTAATCAGCCAGCAAAAGCCGCGTAATCGGGAAGGGTGCGACATGGTTGCGCCGTCGCTGAACCAGCGTTTATCGTTAGGTTTCGCCATCATTTTTCCTTCCGAGCATCGCTACAACCATGCCAAACATAAAGCGAGTGGCGTCTAGCGGTGTTAAGCCGGCCTCTCGCATCCATTGTTCAATCAATATACAACCGTTGAATTTCGCCACGGAAGCCGGAAGATATGCGTAGGCATCGCCATTACCCGAAGACAGGCATCTTCCCAGCAGCGGCGCCATACAGCGTAAATATGCGCCACTGGTCCACCGGCCCAGGCGATCCTCCGGCCAGGCGAATTCCAGCGCCACGAAGCGCCCGCCCGGTCGTACGACCCGTGCGATTTCCCGTATTCCGATCGCGGGATGTTGTAAATTCCTCAAACCAAAACCGCAGAATGCCGCGTCGAATGACGCCGTATCGAAGGGCAATTTTTCCGCGTCACCACAAATCCACTGCATCTCGATGCGAGACGAAGGTGTGAAATGTTTCTGTTTTTGTCGGGCCAGTTCCAGCATACGCGGTGAAAAATCAATACCCGCCACCATGCGCAACGCCGGTTGGTTCTCAACGGCTGCTGCGGCCAGATCCCCCGTGCCGCAGCATACATCCAGCACTCGTTCGCCCGCTTGTAATTGCGCCATAGCCGCCGACCGCCGTCGCCAACGCCGGTCCTGTCCCAGGCTCAGCCAGTGATTGAGCCGATCATATTGTCGCGCAATGCGGTCAAACATCCGTCGCACCCGTACAGCTTTATCCGCAACGGAGTGAGGTTCGTGCAACTCATCACGGCTCCAGAAGGCGCCGGATGCGTTCCGGCGATTTTCACCAACGAGTAACATCAATTATCACAATCGCTGCAATATTTACGGCCGTAACGAAATCGTACGCGGGGTGGCCGCGCCTATACCGCCATAACGCCAAACGCATTAATCCGGCGGGTTTGGCTCCGGGATCAAGAAGAGGTTTGCCATTATCAAGACGATGTAGTTGCCGTAATGAGAACGTCAACCGCCGCCAAACCGTTAATGCCGGCAGCATCGCCAGCATAACCATAACGGTGCCGGTGTGTCCCACAGCCAGGCCGATCATCACCGCCGCCAAACGCTCGCCGCGCTGCCAGTAACCCACGGCGCAACTGGGAATAAAATTCTCCGCTCGTGCTTTAAGATAGCTGATAAGTTCCGCGTTCAGTAAAGATATCATTGCCGCCAGCGCCAGCCACAGATGTTGCGTGTTTCCCGGACGGGTGAAGTAATACCATGCCAACGCCGTAAAAATAATTCCGTCAGAAATACGGTCCAGGCACGAGTCCAAAAAAGCGCCCAATTTTGTCATCCGCCCCGTACTTCGCGCCACTGTGCCGTCGAGCATGTCGAAGGCCGCCGCCAGCAGCAGAAAGGCAAGGGCGGACCATCTTGCGGTTAAAGTGTGATCGCCTCCGCCAACGGCTAAAAAACCTCCGGCCGCAACGGTTGCCGGCAGTCCGCAGACGGTTAGTGTGGTGGGACCAATGCGCAAACGAATTAAAACCCCCGCCACTAAACGGCGCAGCCGTTGAATCGAGTGGCCTATGAACCGACTTAACAAGGCTTCGCGCTGGGCGAAATGGATTTTATCCGTCATGGAACCGCCGTTTGGCGACGCGGCCGCGGGGATATGACATCCGTTGGCGTTTCAGCCAGAAAGGCCTCAATCTGCGCCCGCGCCTGCTCATCAAACATTTGCACCGGTGGATGTTTCATTAAATACGCACTAACCGGCAACAATGGCCCGGCCAAACCTCGATCACGGGCGACCTGACAACACCGTATGGCGTCAATCGCCACTCCGGCGCTGTTCGGGGAGTCTTCCACACTGAGTCGTAATTCCAGATTTAAAGGAATGCCGGCGAAGCCCCGTCCTTCCATCCGTAGAAAACAAACCTTATTATCCTTTTGCCAGGGCACATAATCCGCCGGACCAATATGCACTTGATCGGGATCGAGCGGTGTTTCCAGTTGCGACTGAACCGCTTCGGTTTTGGAGATTTTTTTACTTTTAAGGCGGCTGTGATTTAACATGTTGAGAAAATCAGTATTGCCGCCCGTGTTAAGCTGATAGGTGGCGTCCAATTTTGCGCCGCGGTCACGGAACAATTTTGTTAATGTCCGATGCACGATGGTTGCGCCGACTTGCGCTTTGATGTCATCGCCCACGCAGGGAAGACCTTTATCGCGGAATCGCTGTCCCCATTTTTCATTGCTCACAATAAAGACAGGGATGCAATTGACAAAACCAATGCCGGCGTCCAGGGCCGCCTGGGCGTAGAATTCCACTGCTTGTTGCGAACCGACCGGCAGATAATTTACGAGCATGTCGCATCGGCTCTCACGCAAGGCGTGAACAACATCGACAGATTTTCGTTCGGCGGGAATAAATCTTTGATTATCAGGATATTCAGCCATGTGCTCCGACACGCCGTCAAGAATCGGTCCCATCTGTACGATGGGGCCGGGCCGGCTGAAATTCCGACAAATGTCCTTGGTGCAATTCGGCGGAGCAAATATAGCCTCGTTGAGCGTTTTGCCTACCTTGCGTACGTCGATGTCGAAGGCGGTTACCACCTCGATGTCTTCGGGACGGTACGGGCCAACCTCATAATGCATCAGGCCCAGACAATGGTCGCGGCCGGTCGATCCCAGGCGACGATAATACTCAATTCCCTGAACCAGACTCGACGCACAGTTTCCCACGCCCGCAAGAGCGATACGAATCTTACCCATGGCTGCCCCTTTCGTGTATAAAGAAGCCTGGATGGTTTAAACCGTCTTTTTTTGCGCCGCCATCCGCCGCATTAATTGCGATTTTTTGCGGGCGGCCGCATGACGGTGAATCACGCCTTTTGCCGCTAAACAGTCAATCTTTTTTTGCGCTTCTCGCAGGGATTTTGTTATCGTCTCGGCGTCCTTGCCTTCCAGCAGCGTTTGATCAAATTTCTTGATCTGCGTTTTCATCGCGCTTTTATTGGCGCGGTTGCGCAATCGCCGCTTGAGATTTTGCCGAATCCGTTTCTTCGCGGACAACGAATGTGCCAACTCGTAACTCCTTACTGATGTTTATTACTTCGACCTTCGTAATTTTGATATTCCTGATTGTCTTAAATAACAGGCCGGTCGAAAATATGCCTGCCATGTCGGATAAACCAAATATTATCCTTGTTGTTTGCGTAACGCTTCGACGCGTTCTTTTACGTCGAGATAATTAAAATCCAGTTGCGCCACCTTGCGGAAACAATCCAGGGCCTCTTCAATTTTTCCATCGGCTTCGTAGGCGCGCCCCAGATTATAACGCAATTCTTTGGCCAGGTTTCCTTCAGTGTCCTCCAGATTTTCCAGCGCCTGCTGAAACATTTCGATGGAATCTGTATACCATTGCTTGTAGAAAAAACACTGGCCGATATTGTTCAGTGAAGAGATGCGATGACGCGGGTCGGTTCTTGCTTCCTGAAGCACCGGAATCGCTTCATCAAACTTACGCGCTCGCATCAATCGTTTGCCGTACTCGTATTTCAATCGCATGTCCGTCGGATAATTCTTGATGCAAAGTTCGTAGTGCTTAAGTTCCGTCTGCAGCGATTGTTGCATGACGATGTTCAACTGCTGCTTCAATTCCGCATTGCCTGGTTCCGCCTTGTACAGCTTTTGAGCCTCACGTACTTTTCTGGCGGCCTGTTTTATCTGAATTTCTCCGGCGCGTTGCAGATGCTGAAATTGTCGAGTTTCCTCAAACGCCTGGTTTAGGACTTCAACCGCCTGGTTTTCGCTTTCTTCGGTTTCGGTTTCCACCAGGGTGTTGACGTATTTGGTGATTTTTCCCGGCACCGTCGGGTCTGCTTCGTATTCGGCTTTCGCCTGGATCAATCGCTGTTGTTTCGTGTCCTGGCTCTTAACGATTTTGTCGTCGTCCAACAATTGTGACTGAGCATTCTTATCCTTGATTTTTGAGGTAAAATCATCGTTGTTATCGTATTCCTGCATTGTAGTCCGGGCTGATAAATCCCGCAACGAATCCTCCAAACGATCGTCTTTTTTGATTTGCAGCGCAAATTGACAAGCCGACAGTGACTGGGCGTAAAGCTCCAGTTTTTCATAATTTTCCTTCAGAAACACCCAAACATGAAATGCCTGTTTGTTTTGTTCCTGCTGGCGGTTGTGAGCGAATAGCATATTCGCCATCCATTCCGCCGTTGTTTTATATTCCCCCGCGACTGCCGCTTTGACCATATCCATCATATGGCCGGGATTGGACGGATCTTTACTCAGTAAGTATTCTGCTTTAAGCATGAGGTCTTTTGGACTTTTCCCTAGGCCTTTGCGGTATTTCGAACTATCGGTAAAGCCGGATTTTTTACCACCTGCGGCCTGGCGTCGTAAGGCAATTTCCCGTAATTGTTTGTGACCTTCATCCAAGGCGTCCGGCCAGAAGTTTAGCCCATCGAGGTACAATTCGATGGCATAATCGTAATTAAGGGTATAAGCAACCTCACCCCCTTTGCGAAAAAACTCCCGTGCCCGGTTTTTTAGTTCTTCCGGGAAGTCAACAGCCGTCGTAGCGGGTATTTGATTGTCCTGATTGTCCGTCATGGTCGGTCCTAGCAATCCCAAACATATAAAGCTATCAGAATTGCCTATAGAGTCAACTCTAAAACCATATCTTTACGCCTTTAAGCTTGGATATTACTAAATAACCTAGTAGATTTGTGTATATTGCTGTAACGACTTTCAGAACAGGTTTTTTGCTAATTAAGCCGAAATAATAAATCAATGCTAGTCTGTTATTTGAAAGACTACTATAATGGAACATATTCAAGAATATTTTCGCTTAAAGAATTCTTATGTATTTTGAAAATATAGACTTAGATAAACTCATTTTACGTTGTTATCCTGATCCGGTGCTTCGTCAACCTGCCCGGCCGCTTACTCCGGATGAAATATCTAAAAACCTGATACATCTCAGTGAACGTATGATTGAACTCATGGTAAAATCAGCGGGCATTGGCTTGGCTGCACCCCAGATAGGGCTGCCCATACGACTTATCGTCGTCAGCGTCACAGGTAAAATCGATGATGCATTTGCCCTTATCAATCCAGAATTAAGCAATTTTCAGGGTGTTTCTGAGATGGAAGAAGGGTGTCTCTCCGTTCCTGGAGTCCATGGGAAGGTCAAACGATCCCAGGTTTGCCAGGCCAAAGGGCTTGATCTCGATGGAAATGAATTGGTTATCGAAGCGGCCGATCTTTCCGCCACGGTTCTTCAGCATGAGACCGACCATCTCAATGCCACCCTTTTTATCGATCGCTTGAGTACTTTGGGCCGTTTCGCTGCTCGTAAAGGCATCAAAGCTCTTGAAAACGATTACGCTTCTCAAAAACGCATATAAATCCATTTCTGTTCGTTGATCTATACCGCGTTAAACTCATTTACATTGTGTTTGAGCGATGTATAATGAAGATATGTTACCAAAGCGGACAAATCATATCTTAAGAGTGGTAATACTGATGTATTTGTGTCTGATAACACTGGGGGGTTGTTCTGCCCCACCTGCCGGACAACCGCAAATTTGTGTTATCACCGCCGAAAGAGATTTGCTTTGGCAATCCTGTGACCGGGTGATTCGCCGATTTGGTTTCGAACCGTATCTTGTTCAGCCCGGTAGAGGTTTGATTATTACAGAGCCGCAGACCTCCGCACAATGGTTTGAGTGTTGGCGTAAGGACACACCAACGGCGTATGCTTTGGCAGAATCAAGTCTGCATACAATACGTCGTCATGTACGTCTTGAAGTGTCTTATGATGCTGCTGCCGAAGCTTCCATCAACTGTGCCGTTGCCATTGAACGTCTTCATCGTACGGAAGATACCGGCGCACTTCGTTATGCAACAAATATTTTCTCTCAAGGTTCTTCTTCAGCCATTCCCAGGCGGCAACAGGACCTAACCGAAGTTGAGTGGATTTCCCTGGGATATGATATGGAATTACAGCAAAAAATACTTGATGAGATTTGTAGTTATTACCATCGCTCCGTTCCGGCTTTATGACCAGTTTTTGGTTGTGGTATAAAAAGGATTGTTGATGAGATCCAAATGATACGAAAGAAAGTCAGCATAAATTTTTATGGTTTGTATGGCTTTGCACCGATACATAAAATGGCTTATCACTGAAATTCAAGTAAATATTTTTTCAGGTTGGGGACGTAGGTTGTGAGCGTGGTTTTGGTTCAGGTAAAGGGCTTGCCTGAGGTAAAATTAAAACCGTGCAACCAGTGATATACGACAGGAGACCTGAAATATTGACTAAAAACGTCGTTTAGATTCGCATTCGCGAACATTTAGCCGCCATCACAATTCGTGAAGTTGAAGACCTCCTCAAGGTAATGGGGGCCTTCTCAGGTACTTGGTTACCCCACAATCCCCGACCAACCAAGTCTTGTGTAAGGCCCCCTAATTTTTTATACTCCTTTTCAGTAAATATCAGGTATGATCTGTAAAACTGAAGGGAACCAGGTTATGTTTTATTTGGGCGTCGATTTGGGTGGCACCAATATCAAGGCGGGGATATTCAGTCCTGAGTGCCAACTTCGGGATAAGTCTTCGGCTCCATGTCCACAGACAGACGATCCTGCTGAAATTGTCGTTGCCATCTGTGATTTATCCCAACAGCTATTGGGTGATAACAATATCCCGGTCAAGGAAGTCCGTGCCATGGGTCTGGGTTCCCCCGGCCCCATGAACCTGAAAGAAGGTCTTGTCCTCAAGGCGCCCAATATTCCTGCGTTGCACAACTATCCTCTCGGTCGCAAGGTATCCCGGCGTTTGGGGCCGCCGGTGTTACTGGAAAACGACGCCAATGCCGCTTGTTGGGGTGAGTTTACCCAGGGAGCGGGTAAAGAAGTCACTGAGATGGTTTTCCTGACATTGGGAACGGGTATTGGCGGAGGTGTAATCGCCAATGGCAAATTGGTGCATGGCTGGAAAGATGAGGCCGGGGAACTTGGCCACATGATTATATATCCAGGCGGACGACTATGTGGTTGTGGCCAGAAAGGGTGTGCCGAAGCCTATGCCTCCGCCTCAAATATCGCTTTGAGAGCCATGGATATCGTTCGACAGGACAACCAAGCATCTTCTTTGCGAGCCGTTCTGGAGCAGCACCAAACCCTTACAGCCAAGGATGTGTTTGACCATGCCGGACAGGGTGACCGGCTGGCGCAAAGCGTGGTGGATGAAGCCACTGATGTCTTGGGATTACTTTGCGTAAATGTGTTGCATTTTTCCCAACCCCAGCGTATAGTATTCTCCGGTGGAATGATCGGAGCAGGTGCGCCGTTGCTTGAGGGTATCCGACGGGCGTTTCAACGCCACATCTGGACCATGAAGTCGGAAACTCTGGAGATTTGTTTCGCCTCGCTCGGATCGGATGCCGGCTTGATTGGCGCAGCGGCTTTGGCGATAGATGCTTATAATTAAATACCATTTCATCAGAATTTATGATGAATGTCGGCCGGGAGCCCATAGGGGGTCGTCGCCGGTGTCTGTAAGGTGATTACATGTAAAGTGCTTACACGATTTTGGATCGGCGGGAGAATATCGCCATGGGTAAGAACAAATCGGAAAAACAAAAAAAGACCCTGCATTTACCTCAATGGATTTGTGAACTTCTTGATATGGAGGGAAGTCGCTTGGGAGGCCGACCGGGTTATGTCGCCGCCGCGGCGATTTTAATGTTTAATGACGCCGATCCTGACCGCAAAGCTCATTATCTGCGACGACTGCATGAGCAGGAACTTACCGACGCCTATAACCTAACCGATAATACCAGGAACCGGGAGGAATTGAATAAAGTGGTGCGGCGAATCGTCGTCAATGCTTCACGGAATAGTCAGGATGAGACCGGCGGTTGATTCGCATTCGAATCGGGAACGGGGATATGGATTCATTGAATCCCGGAGGATTATTTAATTTGCACCGGACTGAATAGTTTTTGCGTGGTGCGTCCTAATCGAGCAACGAGGGATTTCGCCACGACTTCCATTACCTTTAGTCCCAGTTTTGGGTGTTTCTCCCGCAAGGCCGTGAATCCAAGTTTATTTATCTGAATAAGACATGAAGGATTCACCGCCATGATGCTGGCGGTATGTTCCTGTTCGGTTATGAGGGTGACTTCGCCGAAGATTTGACCGGCCGATACCACGGCCAACTGGCGATCGGGTCTGGGATCATGTCCTTTAAAAATTCGCAAAAGCCCCGATTGCACGATAAATAATCCCTGAAGATCGACATCCCGGCCGCCTTCCTCATATAATATTTCATGCTTTTTCAGTTGCCTTAGAGTTGTAATCATTAATAAATTGCGGCAGTCTTCCTGAGAAAAATCAGCGAACAGAGGAAACTCATACAGAAAATCAACAAGCCATTGCGCCCCGTCATCCACGTATTGCTTTATTTGGGTGAGGTGATTTTGTTTAAGGTCGACAAATCCCACGCCGCAGTAAAACCAGGGATTGATGCGATTGGAACGCACCCAAACAATTCGCCCCTGAGCGGTTATAGGCGGACCGTTGGGGTCAAGCTGAATTTCCAGGGCTACCTGTTCACCCACCGTCGGTTCCTGTGATAATCGCAGACACAGGCCTGTTTCGCTGAGGTTAACCGGCCCTGCGTTGATGCATGGGTTGCCATTTTGTCGCGTCAACCGTATCGCGAAGTCGGTAATGATGCGCGGAACTAAATCACCTCGTCCCATAAAAGGAATATCGTTCGATTTTATGCCGAACTTGAACGCCGAATCATATCGTTCTTAGTGTCCGATAATATGTTCAACATGTAGTTTTTATTTTGAGAAATAAATCGAAAAAACATCATATCAGTAGTGATATTAACGTCATAAGTTCCTGTAGTTGTTGTATTTTTTAAAAAAACCTTCAAAAATCCGATTATATTGCCATAGGCCGGGAGTAGACGTTTAGTGGGCGTGTGCCCACACATATACCGGTTGAGGTGAAAGTATAATAAAACTTTAGTTTGTTTGAAAACACGTCGGTAATAGTGCAAATTCCGGATCATCGTGATCCTCCGAGGTGTGAATAACAAACGATTTTTATGAAGGAAGTGTCATGAAAGCGTTTATTTATCACAGTATTGCCGCCTTGATCTTGGTTTGTCCTTCAGTTATGTTTGCCAATCTTACTGATCCGAATATGGCGGCGTCCGATGCACAGGATGTCTGGACGGATGTGGATGTTACGGATGAAACGGAAAAGCTTTTGTTTATGGAAATTCCCATGGTCATCAGCGCTTCGCGCCAATTGCAGAAGCTTGAAGAAAGCTCCATTCCGGTCAGCGTCGTCACGGCCGAGGACATTCACTACAGCGGCCAAACGAACCTGTATGAAGTGCTGCAGTTCGTGCCCGGCGTGGATATGCTTATAATTGATCGCAATCGTTACGCCCTGGGCGTCCGGGGCTTGCATGATACCTGGTCCGATCGCACCTTGACGCTGATTAATGGACGGGCAGCGGACAATCCGGCATTTGGCGGATCGGAGTTTTTGCGACTGCCGTTGTTGCTGGAGGATATCAAGCAGGTGGAAGTGCTGCGAGGCCCCGCGGGAGCCGCCTGGGGCGCCAACGCATTTAACGGGGTAATCAATATCATCACCAAGACGCCGCAAGAATGCAAGGGAGTATATATGTCCAGCGGCGCTGATCTATTTGGCGATAACTATCATCAGTTACGTTGGGCGGACGACAATGATAAATGGGCCTGGCGTTTGTCAGGCCGTTATGAGGACGTGCTCAGTTCCAGTGACATTCTGGATCGCCAGTTCGTTACAACCTATTCCGCGGTTTACGCGAGAAGGTATTTTGAAAGTCAGGATTTCCGTCGTTCACACATGTTCGACGCCGAATTCTATCATTATCTGACGGAAGACACCACGTTGTCCGGCGGCATAGGCTATTCCAAGATGGCTACCGGCGGCAACGAATTTATGTACACGCTGCCGTTTGCGGATAATACCTATGAAACGACTCGCTCGTTTGCCAAAATGGAGCATCGTTTTGATGACCGGCAGAAGCTGAACCTGCAATGGTATGGGAATTATCAATATAATTACTGGCCGCAGGAAGGTTGCTATCACCTTGCCGAAAATCAGTTGGAAGCGCAACTGGATATGGATATTCTGCAAGACCATCGCACGACGGTGGGCGGCAGTTTTCGTTTTACCGACGTCGAGCAGACGGCTCTCATGGCCGCCGATATGTATATCGATGAACGGTACGAAAAACGATGGGGAGGATTTATCGTGGATAAATGGAGCCTGACGGACCGGTTCAGTATTGAAACACAGGTTTATGGTGAACGATATTCGGAAGTCGGTACGGATTGGGCCGGACGTTTGAGTGGTCTATACGCACTCGATGAGGAACATAATCACATTTTACGGCTTAGCGGCGCCAAATCCTACCGCACTCCGCTGGTGGCGCTGGAAGGAATCAGCATGAACCGTTGGGGCGGCTGGTTGCGTCTTGTTCCCAATCAATCGCTGGACGATGAACAAATATGGTCGGTGGAAACAGGTTATATCGGTAAATTTCACCCACAGTGGACCTGGCGCGTGGATGGCTACTGGCAGGAATATCACGAGATGATCGGATTTAACCACATCGGTTATGGTCGTTTCCAGGCGTTGCCGATGGGGCGGGCGGAAGCCTATGGCGCCGAAACGGAGATTATCTATCATAATGACTGGATGGATCTTTCCTGCTGGTATGCTTTCAATTACTTTGTTCCCGAAGGACCGGTGCGGCCGCTGAGCGATTCCGCCAAAGTGCGGGCGCTTCTTCCTTCCAAACATAAAGCCGGCACGACCATACGTATGTTTCTGCCGGAAGATATTGTCTTCAATATTAATATGAAACACAGTGCACTGACCGAAAATTTCAACGGGCCGTTATGGGGCCCGCGGCCTCGACCATTCGATCGCCTGGATCTTACCTTGTCCAAAAAGATTAAACTGGGTGATATTGACGGTGAATTTATGGTCGGCGTTAGCGATTTGTTTGATACGACGGAAGAGCGCATCGGCGATCAGGTGTCACCGGTTGCCATTCACGAGACGCCCGGCCGAACCTGTTTCGCTCGCATGAGTTTCGAGTTTTAATGGTTTGGATTAATTAGCGACCGGCTGCGGTATTCTTGTGGTCGTCTTGATTCTTGGATTGAGGTATGAAAGCTAATTCGTATCTGTTGCGGTAAGCCCGTTTGGAGTTCAAGCTTCAGCTTGGCCTTATAAGAGGTCATTTTAGAGTGAAAAAAGGCCGGCCTGAAGGGCGTATTGCCCAAAGCGTAACAGTGACGCGGGCATCCTGCCCGCGCATCTTCAAATCGCCAACCGCGTTTTTACGCGAAAAACGCCCGCGGGCAGGATGCCCTCGTCACGAAATGCGTTTTCCGCAACAGATACTAATTAATCGTCAAGTGCCATTCAGTCATTTTTGTTTTGAGGATTGAAAATATAACGGGCCTTTTCCAAAATGCTTTGCGGAAAAGAAAATTCGAATTGTTTTGCCGTATAATCATTCAATACAATTTCGTAGGTTCGAGCAACGGTTTCATCTGAGAATGAGCACTCTCCGGTTTCAAGCAGTTTATGGATTAATTCACCCGTATATTTGCCTTGGAGTTCCGGATTTAAGGTGATGCCAAATAAAGCGCCGGATTTAACGAATCCCAGGGAGTATCCAAATACCGGTATTTTGGTCCAGATGGAATGCAATAACATGGATTGCACCGTAGCTTTGTTAAAAATGGATGCTTCCGGATAGGTCCATACAATATCGATCGGACGGCTGAAAAGAGCGCTAACGGCATCGGACAAAGTTTCATATTTTTCGACGGGTATGGCTTCAAGTTTCCAGTTTTTGGGAAGCTGCGCCTTGACGTCCTTCAGAAGTTTCTGGCCGTTTGTCGTTTTAGACAGATAAAGCATGCCGACCGTTTGACATTTAGGTAATACCTCGGCGATAAGTTGGAATTGCATTTTCAAGGGAGCCTCAACCTTCAATCCGTCGATAGGCGGCTCCTTTTTTAAACCAACGCCTTCGGGATCATAAACCATGCAATATTTAATTTTTTGGCGATTTTCCACGTTATCGCCAAGCCACACGGCGGCTTGCGTGCCAATGCCGACAAACACCTTTGTTTTTTTGGCTAACTCATCGATGGAGCCTTTTATATCTTTTATTTGCGCCACGCGCACACGGATCTTTTGGGTCTCCAGATA
>JAFGBA010000279.1 GCA_016933395.1 Sedimentisphaerales bacterium
CCTGTGTACATGTTCAGGCTAATTCCTATAGTGTGCAACTGGCTGGCGTCCACGGCGCGTTTTGCCTGTTCGCGAGCCTGACCCAAGGCGGGGAGTAGAATCGACACCAATAAAGCGATAATTGAGACGACCACCAATAATTCGATAAGTGTGAATCCAGATTTTCGCGGTTTCATCGAAAAACCTGCCTTTCTGTAAACTGAAGTGGCGACTTTAATAAGCCGCTAAAAACTACAATTCAATGTTATAGAGGGATGACTAATCCTGCAAGAAAAAAATATAATTATTTTCACATTAATGTTAATTTATATCACATGTTAATATAGGTAATATCTAATTAATATTTATGCTTAATATGGGTTAAAAACCAATAAAGATTAGAAAAGCCAATAGACCTGGAATATCGGTCTTACTAGGCCTATACCAGCATTATACGCTCAAGAACATAGTAATTATAATTTATGATATCCATAAGAGCTTATAAAAAAAACATTTACAATCAAAAGATAATAATTATCATTTTAATGTAAATTTTTCAATATAATATGTTGCATTAGGTCTATTATTATGGTATAAAACGTCTAAGGATATTTCTCTGAGATATCGCACCAAGATTATTAATGAGAATGATTATGTCGCGAGATCAACACATCCTTGACCATGTGAACCGCCGAGGCAAGGCCACTTATAAGGAGTTGGCTCAGTCGCTGAAGGTTTCGACGATGACGATTCGTCGTGATATAGACAAAATGGCGGAAAAACACTTGGTGATGAAGACGCTCAGGGGAGTACGGCGTATGCCGGAGGGCGAAAGAGGGCTATTAGAGGCGGCGTTGGCCCAGAGACTTTCGGAAAGAATAGAGGAAAAACGCGCTATAGCTCGTCAGGCATTGACAATCGTACGGGACGGCCAAACCATTTTTCTGGACGGTAGTACAACGTGCGCCGAATTGGCGGGATTTTTAGGGAAGCAACATCGGGGTTTGACAGTCATTACCAATTCATTGCTTATTGGGCAACGGTTACGGCGGGATCGCGACAGTGTGCTTATGATGATAGGGGGGCGGTTCGATCGGGATACCTATTGTTTTGTAGGCCCCAGCGCGGAAGATCAAATTAGCCGGTATTTTGTGGATATTTCCTTTATGTCCACCCGCGCTTTTATGCCCACGGAAGGAACATATGAATCTTCGGTGGATTCATATCGCATCAAGCAAGGCGTAGTGGCGCAAAGCCGCAGGACGGTATTACTGGCGGATCACTCGAAGTTTGGTCATCGGGCGTTAACGCGGGTGCTGGATGTGGCTCAAATTGATACGGTGATAACAGATGCGGGAATATCAGGCGAATATGTAACCGCGTTGCAGCAAAGAAATATTAACGTCGAGGTTTCCCCTTTGGAAGAAAGTGTCGGAATTGTGGATTCGGTCTTGTGATGTGAGAACTCAAACTTTTCGTGAAAGCTCTTTAGTCGAAAGGAGGTGCCGAAAATACATATAGCGTTTTAATGAAAACGCCATTGCGAGAGCAGGAGCTTGCGACAGGTTGCGTTCAATTTATATGTGTTGTTTCAAAGGATCAGGATTTAGCAAAAGATTGGAGGAAAATGATGAAAAAGGTATTGACGTTAGTGTTGTGTTTGAGTGTTGGCAGTATGGTTAGCGCGGACCTGGTGCACCATTGGGCGCTGGACGGCGACGCCACGGACAGCGGCTCTGTTCCGGTTAACGGCGTTGAGGTTGGCGGAGTGACGTATGCGGCCAGCCCGTTGGGCGGCGCCGCGGTGTTTAACGGCACTTCCACCGGCATCCAACTAGCCAGCCAATTATTGCCGGCATCACAGACGATTACGTTAGCTTACTGGGTAAACCTCGATACGTATAATGCCGGCAGTTGGTATGATTCCGTTATATCCACAGATGGTTGGGATTATACCGCCGGCAGTCAGTCGATTCACTCCGTGATTAGGCCGGATTATGAACCCTATGGCTGGGTGGGCGGACAAATTGTCGTTGGTCTTGGTATTGGCGGCGCCGAAAACTGGACCACGAATGGAAACGTCGATTTGAACACCTGGGCTCACTTTGCGTGGACATTCGATTCGACAGGCGCTGATCTGGTATGCAATTACTATATCAACGGCCAACTTGATGCGACTCATACGCTGACGGGTTTGGGCGGCACCGCGATTCCCTATAGCGCGGCCACGATTGGCGCATGGAATTCGGATGGCCTAGGTTCTTATGTTCGGTTCCTGGACGGCATGGTGGATGATGTGCGGATTTATGATGAAGTGCTGGATGAAACCGCCATCAATAATTTGCCCGGCGTTCCCGAACCGATGACGCTGAGTCTGTTGGCGCTGGGCGGATTGGCGCTGGCGCGTCACCGTCGTTAAAAGAAGTTGAAGCACATGTTTAAAGGTTGAGTGTTTTTTTATTCTCGCCATTTAAGGATTCGGCCTAAGGGGTCGGATTCTTAAATGGCGGGATATGTTGCAAACAAGGTGATGAAACAAATAAAAGTATCCAAAACAATACATCATGGTCCCGTGCAGGACTGGAAGGAGGCGTCAGGCGAAGAAGAATGCGGGGGAACGCAAAATGGAGGCGGGGAAACCGGTCGGATGAACGTAAAGGTGTTTTTTTGTAAAACATATATCACTTTAAGCGAGTGGAGGGTCTGATTATGAAAAAGATTCTATTTGTTTTGATGTTAAGTGTGATTTTCAGCGGGGCGGCGGGGGCGGATCTGGTTCAACATTGGAAGCTGGATGGCAATCCAAATAATGAGGTCGGCGGCGGCGTAACAGGTACTGAGGTCGGCAGTTTGACGTACGGCGCGGGCATTGATGGGCTTGCAGCCGTATTCAATGGAGCCGATACCGGCATCCAACTAGCCAGCCAACTTTTGTCGGCATCACAGACGATTACGTTATCTTACTGGATAAACCTCGATACGTATAACGCCGGCAGTTGGTATGATTCCGTAATATCCACGGATAATTGGGATTATGCCGCCGGCAAACAGTCGATCCACTCCGTGATCAGACCAGAATACGCACCCTATGGCTGGAAGGATGGACAAATTGTCGTTGGTCTTGGTATTGGCGGCGCCGAAAACTGGACCACGAATGGAA
>JAFGBA010000280.1 GCA_016933395.1 Sedimentisphaerales bacterium
ACTTGCCGCGGGAAACTTTTGATAAGCTTTTTGAAATCGACCCGGTTGCCTGGGAAGCTGAAGTGGGAGGTATCGGTGAATTTTTCAGTAAATTCGGGCGGAGGCTGCCCCTGGAGTTGTTGGCCCAGCACGAAGCTCTCAAACGCCGGCTGGAAGAGCTAAAAGGCGCTAAACTCAAGCAGGAAATTACCCAAACATCCGTTAAATAAGACGTAACTCAATAATATATAGCCTCTTACAAAACCGTCTGGTATTTATAACAAACCGGGCGGTTTTTTATTTCTAAAGAATAAAGTACAAAGAAAAATCACTTTCGGATTTTTTTCTTGTTTTCGGTAATGAGAAATGTTATAAGCAAAGCAGACCAGACCAGACCAGATTAGTTTAAAAAATTCTAATAAGCGAAAAACCACCTTAAAACCTTAGAAAGGGATAGTTCATGGGCGATTGTAAGTCGTTACAAAACAGAATGGTTTGTCCCATGAATCGAAGGGGATTTCTGGCAGCCGGTTGCAGTGCCTGCGCGGGGCTGCTGGCATCGTCACGAATCTTATACGCCGGCGATTCCGATGAAAAAATCCGGATTCGAATTATTTACTCCCTGCATGGCGAACAACAGGATGGGCCTGATTGGCCCAACCATGGCTTTGATTTCCGGCCGGTCATGCAGAATATAACAAACGAACTAACCCGGCTATGCCCCGGATTTAAGTTCCTCCCGTCGATGGCTACGGGGTCCCAACAGGCTCAGAAACTCCTGGAACAGGATAAAAACGAGCAGATCGACGGCTATCTCGTCTATCAGATGAACTGCTGGAACAACGCCATTGAGACGATTATCGGCTCGGGTAAACCTGTCTTATATGCTGACTTTTTATATGGCGGCAGCGGCGGTTTTCTGGTTTATACATCAAAATTACTCACTTGCTCCTCTGTGCCGACCAACTTCGGTTTTATTCCCTCCTCGCGCATAGAGGATGTCGCCGAAGCGGTTAAATGTTTCAAAGTCATTAAAAAAGGCAGTCCGGCCGCCGATTTTGCCGCCGTCGTAGCCGGAGTTCGTATCGCCCGCACCGCCAAACCGACCGACCCGGCTTGCACCGCTGATCCGCTCAGCACCCTGCCGACGGATGAGTGCATCGGTCGATTGAAGGAATCAAGAATTCTCGCCGTCTTAAATGACCAGACCGCCCCGTCACAATCCATTCTGGGTATTCCGATCGATTATGTTCCATTTTCGGAAATCAACGACGCCTGGCAGAAGGCTGACCAGGATGAAGCCAAAATTATCGCCGACCGCTGGCAGAAAACAGCCGCCGGCATACTTGATGTTTCCCGTGAAACACTCGTTTCCTCCGCCGCCATGTACCTGGGCATGAAATCCGTCATGCATCGGCGTCAAGCCAACGCGATTACGATCAACTGCCTGGGCGGTTTCTACGGCGGCCACATTCACGCCTATCCGTGTCTGGGATTCCACGAATTATGCAATGAAGGTCTCGTCGGCGGCTGTGAATGCGACAGGTCTTCCACCTCCGCGATGGTTCTGGCGACAACGATAACCGGGGGGCGACCCGGGTACATCTCCGATCCCGTACTTGATATCGCCAAGCGTCAGATCATTTATTCCCATTGCGTTGCTTCGAACAAAGCCTTCGGCCCCAAAGGTCCAACCAATCCTTTTTACATCATGACCCATTCCGAGGACCGAAAAGGCGCCGCCGTACGCTCGATTTTGCCTACCGGTTTTTTAACCACCGCCATCCAAATCAACGAAAGCCGCAAGGAAATTTTGATGCATCAGGGCAAAACGGTCGGCAATGATCCCTGCGACCGCGCCTGCCGAACCAAGCTGGCGGTCGAACCGACGGGCGATTTCGAGAAGCTTTTCCGTTTTTGGAATGATTGGGGATGGCATCGTGTGACTATTTACGGTGATTTGAAAAATCCGATCACCGCATTGGCTGACGCACTCGGTTACAAAATTATCCATGAAACCTGATTGTCTTTAAGATCGCCAAACTCCAGAGCAAGATTATGAAGAACGACCTGATACCATTTGATTTGAATAGTCAATCGCTTCATCCAAAGTTTCAACAGATTATTGACGGCGTGGTAGGGGCCATAGATGACAAGGCCATTCGACGAGGGGATACATTGCCGACGATAAGTTGTTTGTGCGACACATTCTGTATCTCCCGGGAAACCGTACTCAAGGCCTACGGCGAACTTAAAGAGCGAGGAATCATCGAGGCCGTACCGCGTAAAGGTTATTTTGTCACCAGTGAGTCATTGCATCTAACGACGCGGGTCATGTTGCTGTTTGACTCGCTAAGCCCTTATAAGGAGATTTTGTATAACGCCTTCAAGGAACGGCTGAGCGAACAGGCGACCGCCGATGTCTATTTTCATCATTTCGATATCAATGTTTTTCGCATGTTGGTGCTCGACAATATCGGGCGGTACGGCAAATATATCATCATGCCGTTTGACCATCCCAAAATCGGCCCGGTGCTCGAGCAAATCGAACCCGACAAACTGTTGATTCTGGACCGCCGCGAGCACGCCCCCGACAAGGCATTATTTATCGTGCAAAATTTCAATGAAGCCGTAAGCGAAAGCCTGCACCAATGCCGCGAACGGCTGATGCGTTATAAAAGCATCGAATTGGTATTCCCTTTACCGAGCAACCACCCGCGGGAAATCATGGACGGATTCAAACGGTTTTGCACAACCCATAGCCTAACCTGTTCCATCACGCACAAGGTTAACCGAGAACATATCGAGAAACACCGGGCGTATTTTGTGATTGACGACGATGATCTGGTGGACATCGTCGAACAATGCAAGGCGAAAAACTATCGGCTGGGCGAAGATGTGGGCGTACTGTCATACAATGACACCCCCGTGAAACGGGTGGTGGATAACGGCATTACGGTGATCTCAACGGACTTCGCCCGATTAGGCGCAGCGGCGGCCGACGTGGTCAATCAGAAAATACAACCTCGCCAGATTATGCCCACCCGATTAATTATGCGTCATTCATTATGAAGTGAATTCAAATCGACAGGAATTTTATGAATAATCACCGTCAACGCTTGCAGGCAGCTTTAGATCACAAACCTACCGATCGGGCGTGTATTGATTTCGGCGCAACGGCCGTGACGGGGATGCACGTTTCCTGCGTGGCGGCATTGCGGGATTATTACGGGTTGGAATCCAAGCCGGTGAAGGTGGTTGATCCTTACCAAATGCTCGGTGAGGTGGATGAGGAGTTGCTGGATATCATGGGAGTGGACGTTGTGGGCGTATGGCCGCTCAACACCATGTTCGGTTTCCCCATGTGCGACTGGCGGGAATGCCGCCTGCCGTGGGGACAGGTTGTGCTGGTTCCCGGCGGCTTTAAAACCACCACTGATACGGACGGCAGTTGGCTGATTTATCCCGAAGGCGACACAACCGCGCCGCCCAGCGGGCGCATGCCGGCAAAAGGTTTCTTTTTCGACAGCATTATGCGCCAGCCGCCTATCAACGAAGACGCCCTTGATCCGCGTGATAACATGGAAGAATTCCAGCCGATGAGCAAAAGCGAATTAGCCTATTTTACCACGGAGATTCGCCGCGCCGCCCGGAGCGGCCGGGGCGTGGCAGCCACTTTTGGCGGAACGGCTTTTGGCGATATTGCCCTGGTGCCGGCGCCGTTTTTAAAGCATCCCAAAGGCATTCGTGACATCACCGAGTGGTACATGTCCACCGCAGCGAGGCAGGACTATATTCACGCCGTCTTTGAACACCAGTGCACGGTAGCGTTGGCGAATCTGAAAAAAATCCATCAGGCCGTCGGCGATTTGGTTGATGTGGTTTATGTCTGCGGAACGGATTTCGGGACACAAAAATCGCTGTTTTGCTCACTGAACACCTATGACAATCTTTACGCCCCTTATTATAAACGCATTAATGACTGGATCCACCAACATACCGCATGGAAAACGTTTAAACATTGCTGCGGAGCGATTGAGCCGTTGATGAGCCATCTGATCGATTCGGGCTTTGATATTATTAATCCGGTGCAATGTTCCGCGGCGGGAATGGATTCGCGGCGATTAAAAGAAAAATACGGCGAGCAACTGGTGTTTTGGGGCGGCGGCATCGATACGCAAAGAACCCTGCCCTTTGGCAAACCAGAGGAGGTAACCCGACAGGTGCGGCAGCGGATCGATATTTTCAATCGCAACGGAGGATTTGTTTTCACCTCCATTCACAACATTCAGATGAATACGCCGGTGGAAAATATTGTCGCCATGATAGAAACCGCCAACGAAGGCGTCAAAATAGGCACGTAAGCAAACGATGGAATCCAAAACAATCATCCACTATCGGTATCTGCTGCCGGTCACCTTAACGGCGGCTTTGGGCGGATTACTGTTCGGTTATGATACGGCCGTCATCTCCGGATGCATCGACTACATGGAGGAATTTTTTCATCTCAGCGTCGCCATGAAAGGCTGGGCGGCGTCGAGCGCGCTGGTCGGCTGCATTGTCGGAGCGCTGGCGGCGGGTTTCATCAGCGACGCCATCGGGCGCAAACGCACGCTGCTGTGTTGTTCACTGCTGTTTGCTATCTCGGCTGTTGGTTCGGCGATTCCCCGCACATTAACGCAATTGGCTATTGCGCGGATTATCGGCGGCGTGGCCGTGGGAGCGGCGTCCATGACCGTACCTATGTATATTGCCGAACTCGCGCCAGAAAAAATTCGCGGACGGCTGGTGTCGCTGTATCAACTGGCGGTGGTGGTGGGTATTTCCGTGGTTTTCTTCGTAAATATGCTTATTCAGCGCCAGGGAGGCCACGATTGGAACGTGGTCAGCGGCTGGCGCTGGATGTTCGGTTCGGAAACTCTGCCGGCGGTGCTGTTCGGCGTGCTGCTGCTGGGCGTGCCGGAAAGCCCGCGCTGGCTGATGAGCAAGAATCGTCTGGTTCAAGCGCAAACCGTGCTGCAACGCATAATGAATCGCGATCGCGCTCGTGAAGTCGAACGGGAAATTCAGGCCACATTGCAGTATGAAAAAGGTGATTTTCGGGAGGTGTTTGCTCCTGAATTTCGTCCCGCCCTAATCATCGGCGTATGCCTGGCGCTGTTTCAGCAGTTCAGCGGCATCAACGCCGTAATGTATTATGCTCCGAGTATCTTCAGGGCCGGCGGCGCCGATGAGCAGAGTGCATTTATGCAGGCGGTGGTTATTGGAGCCGTCAACCTGATCTTCACCGGTGTGGCGATCTGGCTGGTGGACCGCCGCGGCCGCAAGGCTCTGCTCTTGATCGGTGCTTTAGTGCAAACGGCGGCGCTGGGAGGCATTGGCATTCTCTATTATTATCAAGGCCCGCGCATTTTGCTGCTGGCGTGCATTCTCATTTACGTTGCGGCCTTCTCCATGGCGTTGGGGCCGGTCGTCTGGATCATGATTGCGGAAATATTTCCCAACAAGGTTCGCGGTCGAGCCATGATGGTGGCGACGTTCGTATTGTGGGGAAGTTGCTATGTAGTATCGCAAACCTTTCCCATGCTTATCGGTAGTCCCCGAATCGGCATCGCCAAAACGTTTTGGATTTACAGCGCGGTTAGCTTATTAACTCTAATCTTTGTGTGGCGGTTTGTTCCCGAAACCAAGGGACGCACATTGGAAGAGATTGAAGCGGGCTGGTTGAAACGGTCCTTGCCCGCATCGCAAAAAACAACGCTTTGAGAAAGGTAAAAGTATGTTCGAGCTAAAAAGTATTATCTTGCTGCTATTCTTCGCACTGGGAACAAGCTGGTCTATCACGTTCGCCGGTGATTTAACCGTGGATTTTGGGTATCCGCCCCCGTTTTGGCACACGGCTATCTGCCCGCCTGATGACACTTACAAAACGCTGGTCAATGAAGAAGGGCGTTTGTTATATCACTATACGCGCAGCCGGTACGGGTTCCAAACCACGCTGGCTTTAACCGTGGATGAACAAGCCAAAATCGCGGATCAAACCCTGGTGTCACCCCGCGTGCCCATTGTGCAAACCCTTCGAAAAGCTGAAGGTTTGACCATACTGGAAGAGGCATTCGCCCTGCGTCAGGCAGGACCGGCGGCAAAAACCTGGAAATATCCTGCAGCCCGCAAAGACGGATCGCGAATGCATCGCAACTGGGCCAACCCCCAGGGCAATGTCACGCAAAACCTGTCTTCTGTCGTCATCCCCGGTGAAACGGCGATTATGTACAATATCCAGACGCCGCCGGGCGCGGCCGTAACGGTGGTGCTGGGAATATGCGAAGGTTTTTATGATCAGCCCGGCAAACGGGTGATGCATCTCCGTGTCGAGGGCGCGTCGGAGCAACAGGTGGATACGGTTGCGGATTTGGGTAAAAATGTCGCCGGAGCGTTCTGGTTCGAGGCTCGTGATGTCGATAACGACGGATTCATTAATTTGACGGTTATCGCGACCGAAAATTCCCAAGATAAAGTTGCTATCCTGAACGGGTTCTGGGTGTTTGACGCCGGGGTGAAAAAAGATGACGCGGCGCTGCTGGCCGGCAAGCTTGATGCGCAGGCGGGCCTGGCGCTCTATGCCGGCGACCGCGATAACATTTCCCGCAATGATGTTATCCTCGTTCAAGTCACCAACACCGGTTCCGCGGATAAAACCATTGAACCCAAAGTAACGGTCAACAGCATGCTCAGCCTGGAGTTGATGAAAGATCGCATTCGGATTGACGGCCATGAAGTGGTGCTGGCGACACATCCGATAGCGGACTTGACGGAGGCGGACGCCGCCAACGGACGTCGCGACGCCATCATGAAACTGGCGCCGCTGACCATCCCCGCCGGCCAGACCACATCCTTTGCGGTGGTGTTTTGCGGCGGCGGCTGGATCGATGCGCAACCGACCACTTTGGCCGATGTCCAAAAAGCCCGTCAAAACTGCCAGTCGTTCTGGGAAAACATTGATCTACCTTACGGCCGCATCACCGTGCCGGATAAGAATATCCAGGCCTTGATTGACAGTTCCATCCGCAATATCTGGCAGGCCCGCGAAATCAAAAACGGCATGCCCGCTTTCCAGGTGGGAGCCACATGTTATCGTTCGTTATTTATCGTTGACGGATCCTTCATTCTGGAAGCCGCCACCATGGTCGGCGCCGGCCAGGACACTCGCGCCGGGGTTGAATTTATGCTTTCATTTCAGCAGGACGATGGACGTTTCGAGATTTTGTCGCGCTACCACAAGGAAAACGGCATTGTGCTGTGGACCTGCGTGCGCCACGCCATGCTGACCCAGAGCAAGGATTGGCTGAAATCCGTCTGGCCCAAACTGGAAAAGACCGTCGCTTACATCAAACATTTACGCCAACTCAGCTATGAAGATGACACGATGCTCAATGATGGCTTAATGCCTCCGGGATACCCCGACGGCGGCATCGGCTGGGGCAATCATTATGAATACACCAATGTCTATTGGAACCTGCTGGGGCTCAAGGCCATCATTCAGGCGGCCCGCTGGATCGGTAATGACCGGCAGGCCGACGAGTGGCAAAAGGAATATGATGATTTTTACGCC
>JAFGBA010000281.1 GCA_016933395.1 Sedimentisphaerales bacterium
TCGGCGTTGTCGAAATCTTCACCGGAGAAATTACGCAACACGATGAAGCTTTTCAAATCGACCTGCGTCTCATCCTTGTCGGCGACGGCCTTATAGGTGATGAGCCGGTCAATATTGCTGAGCAGGTAGCTGATGCGCACCCGTTCCTGGGCGGCTTTGGCCGCACCGATCTCCCATACCAGGGCCGCTTCGCCCGGCGGGTAGCTAACGTTCAGCAGCGTCACCTCGTCGGGATGGTCCACCACCGCCAGACGGATGGAATCCTCGTCAATGCTTACGCCTTTCCATGAGAAATCCACTTTGTTGACGCCTTGTTGGAGCGTCAGTACACGTTCCTCTTCGATCAGCGTAGCATTGGGATTGTCCAGCCGAATTGACGTCGCCGCTCGCTGCGGCAGCGCCACCAGCTTGATCCGCCCCTGAGCGATACTCGCTGCTATGGTGAGGATGACCACTGTCAATACATGCCAGGTTTGTTTGCGTTTCATGGTTTTATCTCCTGTAAAAATAGAATTCAGAATCCAGAAGTCAGAAGCCGGAATTATTTTAGCCACTGATTTCACTGATAAACACAGATTTGATTTTAGATTTTTTATGGTTAAATCCCTCGGATGTCATACCCGCGAAAGCGGGTATCCAGTATTCGTTTTCTGGATGCCCGATCAAGTCGGGCATGACATCATAGGATTGTTTCCTCAAACATAATCCATTCTTTATCAGTGTTCATCAGTGGAATCTGTGGCTGATTTTTCACGTTTTGTTCCATACAATTCCTCCGTGGTAAAAGAAAACTCTTTTTGTGTGCGCGGTTCAATAATCTGCGTAAAACGCAGATGTATGGCGTCCCAGGCTTCGTAATCACTTTCGCCTTGTTGGTCCGTCAGTTGCCAGTTGGGTGAATCCATCGCGTGTTCGAAGCGAATTTTCACCGGCAGCGGCCGGGCGTTGGTGAGCTTGACCGTCCAGGCGTTGGTTTCGACCCAGCCGGCGATGTAGCCTTTGTCGGCGAAATCGTAATCATCCGTGGCGTATGCCATCAATACCGGCTCCACCTTCACCTGCTGCGCAGCGCCCAGGTCCAGTTCCACCTCTTCGCCCACGGGAATATACTTGATGTCGCACCCACCCACATAACTCAATTCTCCTTGTTCATTGACCCGGTGATAGATGCGCATGCGGCCGTCAGGGATGGGTGTTTCGCCCAGTTTATGATCTTCATCGTTGGTGAACGTCAGGAATCGCCGCGCTTCGTTCGCCCAACGCTCGCGATCATATTTATACATATTCTCGACAGGGATATCCTCCGCCTGAAAACTCTCCAGACGTTTGCCCCAGCCATTGGGAATCGTTTCTATCCCTTCGATGGTGTAAAGGAAATATTCACTCAAACCTTCTTTTTTAATTTCTTTTTTTTGCCCTAAGGCAAATAAATCTCCATATAATGCCAAGCCACCTGCATCTCCATCAAGAAAATACCATCTTGTGGCGTCTTGTGGTTGAAAAGAAAGTTCTGTTCCTTCGCTTGCGTGAAGTCTTTCATCCTCACATTCTGCCATTTCCTTACCATAAGCATTTTTTCGTTGGGCCAGAGAAGCAATATCATCGAGCAGGTTTACTTTACCCACCAGCAGGCGCACCTGGGCGTTTTCGTAATCCTCGCCGGTTTGGTTATCCACGCGGACGTAACCGGTTAAATCCATTTTTGCTTCATCTTCGGTTAAAGTGCCCATGTAAAACGCTCGCCAGTGCAAACCCGACGTGAAATAGGTGATCTCAATAGGGACTTCACCCGCGACGCGTGACTTTATCAGCCAGCGGCCCACGGCCGGCAGCCGCGGCGGGAATGATAATTGCTCCACTTCGATTTTGTCGGAATGTTGCTTCGGCTCCAGGCTCAAACTAGTCGGGTCGATGAGCGTATTGGCCCACATAAATTGCAGCCAGTTCCAACCCTGTTGCAGGGTGAGTTTACGCTGTTCGCGCACCAGGGTCAAATCGGCGGCGTTGTAAATCGTAAGCTGCACGCTTTCACGCCGCGGCAGCGTCACCAGCTCGATATTACTGGCTGGGGCAAACGGCGGTTCTTCGGGCTGCCATTCTATTCCGATAGCTTCACCCGCAACCATTGCTCCGGCGACGGCCGTGGGTTTTTCCTCTGATAGAGCCATAAGCGGTGGGGCGGCGGAGCGGGTTTCCTGCATCCCCATTGGTTCAGATGATGTTTTCTCAATGGCTGGCTGAGATGGCGCTTCTGCTGATTCGATGTGTATATCTTGAGCAACCTCTTTACGAGCCTTGCTTAATTGTGGTGTGAATAATGACACTGCCACCAGCAACACCATAATCCCGGCGGCGACGGCCGCCAGAGCCTTGCTACGCCACCAGGGAGTCCCAGAAATGGACTTGGCCTCTCGCACTTTTGTCAAGGTGCGTTGCAGCAGTTCATCAGTTACCTGCGGCTCATCGCGCAGCACGTCCAGAACGGTGAATTTCGCCTGCAACTGTTCCTGCCGACGGCGGCAGGTTTCACATTCGGCCAAATGGCTGCGAATCGCCTCCGCCTGGTTTTCATTGGCCAGATCAAAAGCAAGTTGCAATAATTGATCGTCGGTTATATGACGTTTCATAATCGTGCCTTATCCACATCCGGCAACAGTGTCGCCAGTCGTTTCAACGCCCGGAAAACCTGAGTTTTTACCGTACTTACCGAACAATGCATCACTTCACCAATTTGCCGATAACTCAAACCCTGGTAATAACTCATCACTAATGCCGCCCGTTGGCCGTGGGGTAACTGCTCCAGGGCGGCCAGAACACACGCACGCAATTCTCGACGTGCGATTGTCTCCACCGGGCCGGGATGCGTATCAGCCGGTTCCATTAGCACGGGTTCGGGACAATCATCATCAAAGGCCTCAGTCGCTGAAGACACCAAGGTTGGCCGTCGCAACTGTTTACGTCTTAAATCCATCACCACATTACTCGCTATGGTATAAAGCCAGGCCTTGAAGCTGCCTGTGCCGGAAAAACTCGCCGCTGCGGTATGCACCCGCAGGAACGTCTCCTGAAAACAGTCTTCCGCCTGGCGATTATCGCGGCACATCCGTGTCAGATAGCCCATGAGCATCGGCCCATGTTGCCGCACCAGCAGGGCAAACGCCTGTCCGTCACCCTCACGATGGGCGTTTAGCAAGGTCTGGTCGTTGTTGTGCCGCTCGCCGGTTTGCTGCATGTATTACCTGAGACGTTAGGCGGTTCAGTCTGGTTGACAAAAAAATGGTGAAGCTATAACCCCTTGCTGTTAAAGTTTATTTTTAACATTATATCCGCGTGGCTATTGTACGGCCAAAATGGGAGATATGCACAATGAAAAACGTAACCCTTCCTGACGGCCGGACGCTGGATTTCAGCCAGGGTCCTCTAATAATGGGCATTTTGAATGTTACGCCTGATTCATTCAGCGACGGCGGTCATTTTTTGGATCCCGACCGGGCCGTTGCTCATGGCGAGCGGCTTGCCGCCGATGGGGCGGCCATCCTGGATATTGGCGGGGAATCCACTCGACCCGGTTCACAGCCGGTCGATGCAGATGAGCAAATCCGCCGCACCGTCCCGGTGATTGAACGGCTACGCCGCTGGGTTAATATTCCGATAAGTATAGACACCACCAGCAGTAAGGTCGCGCAGGCCGCTTTGGATGCCGGGGCCGCTATCCTCAATGACATTTCCGCCTTGCGTTTTGATCCCCAAATGGCCTCGCTGGCAGCGGATGCCAAAGTCCCGGTCATCCTTATGCACATGCAGGGAACTCCCGGAAATATGCAGCAAAATCCCCATTACGATAATGTTGTCGACGAAGTTAAGTCCTTTTTGGCTGAACGCATTACCGCCGCTGTAAAGGCCGGGATAGATCGTATAAGAACCATTATCGATCCTGGTATCGGCTTTGGCAAAACGGTGGAACACAACCTAATGTTGCTAGGTCGAATAGGGGAATTCCATGATTTGGGCGTACCTATATTGGTAGGTCCCAGCCGCAAGGCCTTCATCGGCAAAATACTGGGGATTGATGATCCCAACGAGCGGCTTTTTGGCACCGCTGCCGCCGTTGCCTGGTGTGCTACTAAGAGGGTGCAGATTCTGCGTGTCCACGACGTTCTGGAAATGTCCCAGGCTGCTCGTTTAGCTACTGCTATAACTCAGATGCAAACACAGCAAAAATAATTTGTTATTGGGGAATGGATGGGGACGAGCGGATTAATTGTTGTGTTCAACGGGTTTGGATGCATTGAGGGGTAATTGAATGAAGAACGTTGTTCCCTGACCGGATTTGGTTTCAAACCATACTTTACCGCCGTGTTTTTCCACAATAGCTTGATAAACAAGGGCCAAACCTTGTCCGGTACCTTTGCCGACGTCTTTGGTGGTAAAAAAAGGTTCGAATACTCGATCCTGAATATCCGATGGGATGCCCGTGCCGGTGTCAGCAACCGCGATAATGACCTGGTCATCCTTCATGCCGGATGTGATGGTAATGCGTCCTTTTTCTTCGCCGGTTTGCTTTATTTTTGTTTCAATGGCATGAGCGGCATTGACGATCAGGTTTAGCAGCGCCTGTTTGATGTCGCCCACCGTGCATTCCACACTTGGCAAAACAGGCGCCAGGTTCGTATCCAGGTCAGCAATATATTTCCACTCATTTCGTGACAGGATGACGGTGCTGTTAACGGCTTTGTTAAGATCTTCAGGTCTTTTTTCGGAGGAGGACATGTGAGAAAAGTCCTTCATGGCGGCGACAATGTCAGCGACGCGTTGAATCCCTTCCTGATTATCCTGCATGGCGCGAGGGATTTCCTGGCGATAATATTCCAGATCGACGTTTTTGCTGATTTCCTGTGCATTGGCAAGAATATCCGGTAATGAAGCGTCGTTAGATATGTCCTGAAAGAGATTACAAAAGGAATTAATCGTTTCGAGAAGCTCTTCAATGGCTTCACCAACAAACTGCGAGTTTGAACCGATAAATTGCATGGGCGTATTGATTTCATGAGCCACCCCCGCCGCCAATGTTCCGATAGCCTCCAATCGTCGGGTATGGCTCAGTTCTTTTTCCAGCATCAGGCGGGTTTCCTGATCTTTTTTATGTTCAGTGATGTCGATAAATGCCCGCAATGCTATCTCTTTATCATCGAGATTAAGAGTGGTTCGAGTGACAAGAACGGGAATTTCCTGGCGGTTTCGGGTTTTCAGCAGGCGTTCATAATGTTCGCCGGGATGGTGTTCGCGTTCTTCCGGCCAGTAAAGTAGTTGTTTGGGTGTAAGCTTGCCGATGATTTCCTGAGGTTCATTATAGCCGGACATGCGAAGAGCGGTGGAGTTAACGTGTTGGATGAGGCCGTCAGGAGAAGATAATATAATACCCACCGGCATGGAGTCCAGCAGGCGTTGTAGGTTTTCCTTGGCGCGTTGTAATTGGCTATTGAGTTGTTTCTGTTGTTGATAGGCTTGAGCAAGCTCCCGGGCTTTTTCCCGTGCAACCTGGGCCGTCGCTCGTTCCTTGGCGACGTCACATTCTTTTTCCATAAGAATATTCAGGTTTGTAATCATATGATTGAATGCGTCGGCCAATATTGCAAATTCATCATGTGTATCCAGTACAACGCGATGGTTTCGATCTCCGGATTGTATGCGATGAATACTTTTGCTTAATAATCTAATAGGCTTAATGACGAGTTGATGAACGCCCAGATAAAGACCGCTCAATATGATTACTAGTAAAATCAGAAAAAATATTATCGAGTTAAATAACGACTGATGGACGGTGGTGTGAATATCGCCCTTCCAAAACACCAGGCGAACGTAGCCGAACGGCTCATTCATTTGTTTTTGCGGCGTGTTATGGAATTTTAACGCCCCGATAAATTCACATTCGTTTTCCGTAATTCGCGTACGGACATGGTCGATCGGATTATCGAAAAATGACAGATTGGATGAAGCCGCAGAATCGGGAACTTTATCTCTTCGGGAATAATCATAAATAATATCGCCATTTTCATCATAAATGGAAAATTCCATAAGATGATCGTATTTGGCGACGACGGCGTCGGCATACGTGTCGACCAGATTGTAATCGCGTGAAGGCAGGGTCAGATTGGTGGCTTCGGCGGTCGCCTGGATCAGGTTTATGCCTTCACGTTCCAGTCCGGCCTGCAACAGATTTTCCATTTTTTGGATATAATGCAGATTAAATACGGCAAAACCGCTGAATACGAGAACGGAAACAAGGCTGATACTGATGATGAGTTTGTTTTTAATAGTCATTTGGAAAAGCATCCTCGGCGATTATGCCTTGTTATTCCTCGAATACCACAACATCAAGCATCAAATTACCATGGAATGATTCGCCCAGGGGCACATTGCCGTGTTCGCCGTTGTGGAACATCAGCAGGAACGGTTTATCACGGAACGCCTGCTTCAATTTTGGACCTAATTGAGCGGTGCAGTTCTTGTTTTCCAACAGCAACCGGGCGCCGGAGCAATAGAAAACCAGACCGCCGGCGATAAGACCGCGTGCGTCTTTTTTTGCTTTGGTGACGGCCAAAAAGCAACGATTCTGAAGGGAATCTATGTCTCCTTTAAGGATGGTTAATTCATCACCCGGAGCCACGGAGGCGAATAGTTCAAGAGCCCCGGTATCGAAATCCTGGTTGTTGGCGCTAAGCGAAATATATAATTCCTCATTTAAGGCGTTTTTCTTTACGATCGCCAGAGGATGATACATCTGGCCTTCACTGCGGATGGATTTGCCTTCCCGGATGGCGTTGGTGAAAAATCCGTCGGCCCATTCATTGTATACCTGCAGCGCCGGCCGGCCGTCAATTTCATACAGCCGGCGTCCTTCGGCGCGGGTGGCGACGCCGCGATGATCTTCGGGTTTAAATCCCATTTGATAGCACGCGCCGATGCGTTTATGGGTATAGATCATTAGCAATGCCAGTCCTTCGGAGTAAGCCTGTCCTTCGGCGATGGAATATCTTTGGCAAGAAGCCTCCGTTCCACATGAGCCTCCGTAAATGGGAATATTGCGTCCAAAATGTTGTTTGAGCAATTCCAGGATAAGTTCTTCATGGGGGCCGGGATTACTGGTGAATAAAATCAGAGAGGGGATTTCTTCTCGGTTTGCTTTGGCGGCGAGAATAATGGATTCGGCCGCTCGAACGTAATCATCTGTATGATTCGCTACGGCTGCGCCTTTTACAAATATATTATAGTCCTTCGAGCATAAAGCCAACAAGCCGACGACATCGCCTTTCATGTAGTCGTGTTCGTTGTTCATGATAACGCCCAGCGCAGAACTGGCGCCCCAAAGCGGTGCGTGATTAAAGGCTTTTTTCACTTCCGCGGCCATTAAAGGCATATTCAGGTTTTTGGTGGTGGCCGACATGAAAATCACGGTTGGCGTGCGGCCGTTTAATTCGATTTTTAGACGGTTAATCGCCTGATTAATCGCCGTCAAGGAATCGTTTTGGCCGTATGCCCACCCTTGATGCATGGTCGTTGCCATTGATGGGTTTGCTTCTTCGGCCTCGAGGGAAAGGGGCGAATATATAATCGCCATCGCCAACATGGTCAAGGTCATGAAATTGGTGTTAGGTTTCATCAGGCATGTCTCAAATATGCTTGAACCCAGCCATTCGTTTTTATCGAAACCGTTTTATAATACGCTGTATTGGTTGAAGTGTGCGCGACAGGAAAAAGGATCGTTTGAGAGATTTCACCAATCTGCGAATCTGAGGTTCATCAACTCGCTCCAATGCTTGATAGGCGTAATCCAGGGCCGTGGCGTAATCGCCTTTTCTCTGACATGCGTAAGCCAGATTGACCAATGAGGGCACATGTTCGGGATTGACGTCCAACGCGCCCAGCGACAACTCAATGCCTTCGTCAAGTCGCCCCATGCGATAGAAGCAGATGCTCAGATTGTGATAACCGCGAATATCATTGGGGGACATATCAATCACCCGTTCATAACTGCGAATGGCTTCGATGGTTTCGTTGACTTCCTCCAGCAGGCAACCAAGATTCAAAAGCACTTCGGTGTCTTCACAATTAAATTGTATTTCGGCCAATAAATGTTCACGTGCATCATCAGGCCGCCCCAGGCGCAGGTAGCACTCGCCAAGGCGGTAATGGCAGCCGCGCTGGTTAGGATCCAGCGCCAAAGCGCGATGAAAGGTTTCCACCGCCTGATCCAGATGTCCTTCGTGCAGAAAAATTTCACCCAGGTAATGATGGGCCTGCGAGTGAGCGTCATCCAATTCCACGATGCGATGGAATTTCTCACGCGCACTGTCGAGGTGGTTCATCTCCAGCAACAGAATCCCGGTATCGAGCAGCACCTCGACGTCGCCGGGGCGCCGGCGAAGTTCGGCAAGAAAATATTCGCGCGCCCGCGTATGATCGCCTTGGGCCCAATAGGCCTGGGCGATGCGATAATCAACCATCGGGTGATGCGAGTCATAATAGCGGGTTTGCTGCCAACACCAGATGGCGCGATCGTATAATTGGCGGGAGAAAAGAGAGTTGCCGATGTTGAAATAACATAAGGGACAGTCCGCCCGCAGTTGCTGAGCAAGATAGAACATTTCTTCGGCCTTTTCATGTTCGCCCATTTCCGAATAGGTAATGATGCGGTTGCAGTAGGCCGGTTCATAGTCAGGAGTGGCTTCCTGAAGAAATTCGAAGATTTCCAAAGCCCGGTCGTAACGGCCCAGGCGAGTGTAATCGACGCCGATGCAGTTAAGAATTTCCGGATCGTGGGGTTCAAGCTCGCGCGCGGCTTCAAACGCTTCAAGGGCTTCGCGGTAACGTTCCAGGCTGTCGAGAACCAGACCTTTATTGAAGAGCCAGTTGCTATTGTTGGGATTGGCTTCCAGGGCGGCCTGGATTTTATGCAGGGCCTCCCGGCAGCATCCCCGGTCATAGTAATCGCGGGCCTGTTCGATATTACATTCGGCGTCGGACCAGTCGGATTTATCGTCATATCCATCGTAGAGCATAAATACCTCGAAGTTGCGGATACACACACTTTCTACTGTGATACGTATCGTCTAATATAAAGGGCGACTGAGGTGAAAAATACCGCACCAAAAGGTTGAAAAATGCTATAAAAAGGGTCAAAAGGCGTTTGGTTGACAGTTTGGTTGAATTCCACCATGATATAACGGTTATTTAGGGAATATATGGGTCGAATGGATAGTTTTAGTCGAATAACTTATTTTATTAGTCGAAAAGCCTGGCAATACAGCCGACGTTGTTATTATCGGAAGCTGGTGCGTCAGGCAGGGGCCTTGGAAGCCGATTTGACCTCGCTGGATGATGAATCGTTGGCCGGGCGAATCAGCGATTTGCGAAGTCGGGCGGGTATGACGGGCAAACTGGGTCCGCTAAAGGTCCAAGCGCTGGCGTTGGGCCGGGAAGTTTCCCGGCGTCATTTGGGCATGAGACATTATGATGTTCAGCTTATTGGGACGTTAGCGCTCTATGACGGCTGCATCGCGGAAATGGATACGGGCGAGGGCAAAACCCTGATGGCGCCGCTGGCGGCCTGGATGTACCTGCTGGAACAGCCGGATCATTCGGTTCATATCATTACCGCCAATGAGTATCTGGCCCAGCGCGACGCCCAATGGATGGCGCCATTGTATGTGAGCCTGGGTCTGACGGTGGGGATGGTGTTGCCGGGCCAGTCGCCCGGCCAGCGGCGTGAGGCCTATCGTCAGAAAGTGGTTTATTCGGCCGCGAGAGAAGTGGTCTTCGATTCCTTGCGCGAACCGGCGCGGCAGAAACAGATGCACATCGTTGACGCCATCCTGCGCCCCGGTATGGATAGCGCCTTGGACGTGCGTTATGACTTCGCCATCGTGGACGAGGTTGACAGCGTCTTGATCGATCAGGCCCGCAGCCCGATGGCCCTGGGCGGGGCGGGCGACAATTCACCGCAAACCGTGCTTTATCAGCAGGCCGATGTCATTGCCGGACGCCTGCTGCGCGGCGAGCATTACCGGCTGATGCACGATGACCGCAAGGTCGAACTCAAAGAGGAAGGCAAGGCTCAGGCCCGGCGCGAGGCTCAGGCGGCGGGAATTCTGCGACTGCTGCCGCCGGGGCATCTCTGGCAGCGGTACGTCACCTGTGCTTTGGCCGCGCGATATTTGTATAGACTGGATGAGCATTACGTCGTGCGGGAAGGGAAGGTCGTCCTGCTGGATGAATCCACCGGCCGCATGATACCCGGCCGTCAGCTTCCCGACGGCATTCATCAGGCGATCGAAGTGCGCAATGGATTAATGCCCAGCGTGGAACTGCGCGGCACATTCCAGACGACGTTCCAAACCTATTTCCGCAAATACAGCTGTCTGGCGGGCATGACGGGCACGGCCTCGATGGCGGCGCGGGAATTCCTGGGCGTGTATGGCCTGCCCATCATGCCGATTCCCTCCAACAAGCCCTCCCAGCGCCATATCCATCGCGACCGGGTGTATCGTTCGCTCAAGGCGAAGTACCGGGCGCTCATTGAGGAGATCGAAAAGTTGCACGCCACCGGCCGACCGCTCTTGATCGGCACCGGCTCGGTGAAGATTTCCGAAGACATCGGCCGGATGCTCGATGAACGCCGATTGCCCCACGAAATCCTCAACGCCAAGAACCACGCCCGCGAGGCCGAGATCATCGCCCAGGCGGGTCAGACCGGCCGCATCACCATCATCACTAACATGGCCGGCCGCGGCGTCGATATCGTTCTCGGCGAAGGCATTGCCCAAAAAGGCGGCATGGCCCTGATCGGCACCGACCGGCTGCCCTTCCGGCGGCTGGACGATCAGCTTACCGGCCGCGTCGGCCGCCAGGGCGACCCGGCGGATTGCGTGTTCTTTCTGAGCCTGCGGGATGACATGCTCCGCACCGCCGACCGCAAGGTCATCACCCGCATCCGGCGCAAATCCCGTCGAAGACGTTATGCGCCTTTGGAAGACCAGGCCGCCGAACGGCTCTTCGCCCGCATTCAGCGCCGCAATAACAGGATCGTCTCCAAACAACGCCGCCTGATGTACATGGGGGAAAAACAACGCGAACGCCTCAAGGAAAAAGGCCTCTGGGAAGACTGGATGGGGAGGACATAAACCCCCAGCCAGAATGGCTGGAGGGCCAAAGGCCCTTTCCGGCTATCGCAGTCAGGTCAGGGTGTGCAACTCGTTGCACACGCGGTTTTTCGGTTTATCCGCTGATACACGCAGACTAGTCACGGCGTAGTTAAAAACGAAGCCGGATGACCGCAGATGTCATGCTGAATCCGTCCAAGGCGGATGAAGCATCTCTCTTTGGCCGCAAAAAACGCAAAAGACGCAAAGAAGAAAGAAAATAGACATGATGAACAGGATTTGCTCTGATTTTTTGCCTTGTTTTCCTCCCGCCTTGCCGGGGTCACGGACCCTTTTAAGCTTCGCACTTTCTGCCGCTAACCCGGCTCCGCTGTCGCCTGCTTGGTAGGCAAGACAATCCGCCTTGCCCTATCTCTATCCGGCCGGTATAATACGCCTTCAATTACTCGGTCCGTTCGATGGATTGCTTAATTATATCCACTCGATCAGAGGTATGAATGTAACGAATGAAACCCGCTATAAAATATCCCCTCACCGTTTTTGTCATACTTGTCATCGTGGGTGGTATGACGGCAATATACTTTCTGTTCAAAGGCGGGCCGCGTTCCATTCTGGCCGGTTTTGACAAGGAAATGCAGCGCCAATATGAGCAATTCGCTATAGGAACACCACGGAAGGATGTCATCACTCTGTGGGAACCGCCGCTACGATCCAGTGACACCCCTTGCCCGCCAACCGGCCCTACCGAGGGTTATCAAAACGCCATCGACCGCGCCCGGCAATCGCCGGCCGTTAATTATGATCTTTGGCTCAACGGCGTCAATTGGTACTATTGCCTTGGTTTCGATGAACATAACCTTCTGGCTTTCAAGACGGAAGGCCATGATTAACCTACCTCTTCGTTTTTTCGATGCGATATTCCTGGTAGATTATTTATAACATTATGCCTTACGGTTTAATTTTGTCGGACGTTTTGCCGGAAAAAGTAAAGGAAATCGTTGGGGCGGGTCGATAAGAAGACAGTTACGGGCGGGCCTCGTTGGGGGCCTCACGTCGGGATGAAATAAAGCGTTGGTTTGATACATTCAGATTTAGTCGCGTTTCATCGTTATTGCCGCGGGCAATAATAATGAAGGTGAGCGGACTTCGTTCGGATGGACGCGGCGTTGGGAGTACACGCTTTAGCGTGGGGTCAAGGACCCTTTTAACGCCGCGGTCAATCGCAGGGAATCCGCATCTTACAGATGCTTCGTATGGGCGAGACATGTTATTAATACAGAAAGCCCCTATGGGGCCGCCGCGAGCAACCACCGGGAACCTGGCGCCTTCGCCGCCTGCAATGTAGCGAGACAACGGCCGGCCTGAAGGCTGTACTCCGAACGGTAAAAGTCCGGCCTTTGGCGTTGCGAAGCCATGGTTTTACGGGTGCTAAAGCCATGATGTCTCCGGGTGTGAAGCCATGGCTTTACCGAGGGTAAAGTCCGGCCTCTCCGGGCGTGAGGCCATGGCCTTACGAGCGGTAAAGGTCAGGGCTTCTCAAGAAGAACGTCGGTCGTTGCGAATGGGAGATCAGCTTCTCGGACGTTATCACGGAACCATACGCCTTGGCGCGTTGCCAGGACGAACATTATCACACCTTATCAGCGCAAATCAGCGGCTAATTCTTTTTATCCGAGTCCCGCCGAATGGCAGCGAACAAAGGTAGTGTCTTAGCTGCCTGCCGGGCGATAGCTTAAAAGGTTCGTGACCTTACCGGCTTGATGTTATGTAGTGACGTTGCGATACATTAGGATATCATCGCAATAGCGGCCGCAAGCACGCTTGATTTCGCGGGGGCGACGGCCTTCTTCCCAAAAGCGGAATTTGCGGTATAGGCCGAGAGCGGGAACATTATCGGCAAAGACGGCCAGGGTAAGCTTTTCCAACTCAGGATGCCGGGTTGCCCAGTCGATGGCGGTTTGCATCAGGGCGGAAGCTATACCCAAACGTCGGACATCCGGCTGGACCGACAGGTGCATCATCGCTACATGCCGGCGGCGTTTTTGAGGATATTGGGCCACACCCAGCAGACCCGCCAACAGACCGGCTCGCTTGGCCGCCAGCAACAGCTTGCCCGAATCATCCAAATGCTCCTGAATCCATTGTTTCTCTTCTTCGACGGTTTTGGTGAATTCCTCCAGAGTAAGCACATTAAAAGCATCCTCCTTGAGAATCACTTTCGTTCCATCCAGTAGTGCCTGGGCGTCATCCGGATCGGGATTGCCAATGACGACTTCACTGCCATCCTTTATCTGGTGGATTTGTTCGGGAATAACGGCCATGATGGTTCTACCCCCTCATACGTTGAAGCGGAAGTTGATGATGTCGCCATCGCGGACGGGGTAGGTTTTGCCTTCGAGGCGGACCTTGCCGGCGGCCTTGGCGGCCTTCATGTCCTTGCCGGCGGCGAGGAAGTCATCGTAGTGGACCGTCTCGGCCCGGATGAAACCGCGTTGGATGTCCGAGTGAACCGCTCCGGCGGCCTCCACCGCCGGGCAATCGGCCGGGATGGTCCAGGCGCGAACCTCGTCAGGCCCGACGGTGAGGAAGGAGATCAGGCGCATGGCGTGGTAGCAGATGCGGATGAGCCGGTCCTTGGCGCTGTCGGCCAGGTGCATGTCTTCCATGAAAGCGGCTCGGTCAGCCGGGTCCAGGGCGGCGATCTCCGCTTCGATCTCCGCCGAGAGAGCCAGCGTGTCGCAGCCGGTCTGTTCGGCGGTGAGGGCGGCGGGTTGGCCGATGGCGTCTTCGCCGACGTTCACCACAACCGCCCGCGGCTTGAGCGTAAGGAAGCCGAAGCTGCGGAGGAGTTTTTCCTCTTCGGGCGAGGCGATGACGCTGCGGATGGGGCGTTCATTCTCCACCGCTTCATGGCAGCGCTGGAGCAGGGCCAGTTCGACCTTGTCCTGCTGCACGTGAGGCGTGGGCTTGGTGATGGACTTTTGGAGTTTATCGATGCGGTTGGCGATGAGTTCCAGGTCGGCCAGCAGCAGTTCGGTGTTGAGTTCATCGTAGTCGGCCGGGGGATTGATGCGGTCGCGGTAGGCCGCCGCTTGCGGGTTATTGAACGCCCGCACCACCCATACCAGCATGTCGGCCTGACGGGCCTGGGCGACGATGCGCCGGGCTTCCTGGCGGTGGGCCTCATCGAGGAAACTCAGGCCGGGCAGGTCGAGGAATTCGATGGTGGCGTGCGTGGTCTTTTTGGGTTGATACACCTCCGTCAGCACGGCCAGCCGGTCATCGGGCACTTTCACCACTGCCTTGTCTGTCTGATGGCCGATTGCGGCCCCGGCGTGCGTGTGGCCTTCGGTGACCGCGGAAAAAAGCGTGCTTTTGCCCGATTGTGTTAAACCAATAAGTGCCGCCTGCATGATAAAACCTCTGCCCGGAATGCTTAGTCCTTTTATGTCCATAGGTTATACCGTTTAAGAGGCTTTGGCAATGGTAAAATCCGCGGCATTGGCAAAGTGAAACCGACCCGCTAATATATTTTCCCAGGAAAGGTTATGAATTCGTCAATCAGCGAACCGGCAAAAGAAAAGGCTTTCATCACCGCCAACCGGCTGGGAACCTTTGGCGGTGTGTTTACCCCTTCGATATTGACCATTCTGGGCGTGATTATGTTCATGCGCGCCGGTTTTACCATCGGCCAGGCGGGTATTTTCAATATGCTCATTATTCTGCTACTGGCCAAGAGCATCACCTTCCTGACATCGCTGTCGATTTCGGCGATATCCACCAATACGCCCGTCGCCGGCGGGGGGGCGTATTTTCTGATATCGCGGGCGTTGGGGCCGGAGTTCGGCGGGGCGATCGGTTTGGCGTTATTTTCCGCTCAGGCAATCTCGGTGCCGTTTTATATTCTGGGTTTTACCGAGGCGTTGTGCCGTACCTTTCCCCATCTGCAAGGCCACTTTCGCACCATCGCCCTGGCGACAATGGCTTTGTTATTTATCATTACCTTTATCGGCGCTAAAGTGGCGGTGAAAACGCAATATATCATTATGACGGTGTTGGCTGTTTCCATCATAGCCTTTATGGGGGGAAGTCTGGTGCATTTTCGAAGTGAGACGTTTGCGGAAAACTGGTCTACAGCCGAGGGAGTAAAGACGCTTTCATTTTGGGCGGTTTTTGCGATTTACTTTCCCGCCGTGACCGGGATTATGGCCGGAGTCAATATGTCCGGTGATCTGAAGAATCCCGGCCGCTCGATTCCTTTGGGCACCTTTGCCGCCGTGGGCGTCGGTTTTGCGATTTACGCTTTGCAGATTTTGCTTTGCGGCGGGGCGCAGCTCCGGCAGGAGTTATTGGAAAGTTCTTTTGAAACGTTGTCGCGGCAAGCGTTATTCGGGGCGGGTTTTTTGGTGGTGGCGGGTGTATTTGCCGCTACGTTATCCAGCGCACTGGGGTCATTTCTGGGATCGCCGCGAGTATTACAAGCCGTCGCCCGTGATAAAATTATTCCCTCGATACATATGTTTGCTCGAGGTTCGCGTCGGGGGGATGAACCACATCGCGCTTTGCTATTGACGCTGCTGGTGACTCTGGGTGTTATTTTCTGGGCCGGTAACAACGCCCAGGGGGGAGCGTTTAATATTCTGGCGTCGGTTGTGACAATGTTCTTTCTTTATACCTACGGCATGGTGAATCTGGCGGCGTTTGTGGAGTCTTTTTCCGCGAATCCTTCATTTCGGCCGCGATTCCGTTATTTTCACTGGCTGGCGGCGCTCGCCGGCGTAGTTGGTTGCACCGTTACGGCGTTTCTGATTGACGCCCCCGCGGCGCTGGGAGCGGCGGTTATTCTTTCGATAATTTACGTGCTGTTACGTCGACGGATGTTGCGGACCCGTTTTGGCGATGCCCGTTGGGGATTCGTTTATTCGCGGGTTAAAGATAATGTACTGCGACTGGCTCGAATGGCGTCCTCACAAAAAAACTGGCGGCCCACAATACTGGTGATGGCCGGCAATCCCGAAGAACGCTATACGCTGGCCATGTATGGTTTGTGGATGGGCGTTCCTTGCGGTCTGGTGACTCTGGGAAGAGTGTTGGTCGGAAAGATGGAAGATCTCATCAAGCGGCGGCGGGCGGCATTGGATCAACTTAATACCTTTCTGGAGGATAACAATGCTCAGGCCCTGTCAGCAGTGGTTATCGCCGATGATATCGATGAAGGATTGTCAGCATTATTACAGGGGCATGCTGTTGGCCCATTAAGTCCCAATGTTGTCATGTGGGGCTGGCCCACGGAGCCTAATCCTCCGGTGCAATTGGTTCGCCATCTGATTTCAGCCCGGCTTCTGGGCATTAATCTGGTGCTTCTCTGTGATAAAGGCGCGCCGAAGAACCGCTTCAACCGGCGCATTGATATCTGGTGGCGCGGTCGGGAAAACGGCGCTTTGATGGTATTGCTGGCTCATTTACTGACGCTGAACCAGGAATGGTCACAGGCAAATATACGTTTGCTGCGTTTGATAGACGATGAAGCCGGCCGACAACCGGCGCAACAGGCGCTGCAGGAATTGCTTAATGCTGCGCGCGTTGACGCTGACGTACAGATTATCGTATCCCGTGATTCGATTGAGACGGTTCTTCATCGCCATTCAGGTGATGCATCAGTGGTGTTTTTAGGCTTCAGCGTTCCAGCCACAGAGGAGGTGGGTGCCTTTCGGCGGCATATTGATGCACTACTGGAACATTTGCCGACGACGCTACTGGTTAGTTCCACGGGCGAAGTGGATTTGATGGCGTAATGTATATTATCCACTATGGCTTCAAAATGTTCACCTCTTGGTAATGACTTGAAGGCATTGTCATGAACCGCTAACTTGTCGTGTATTATGAAGGACAATAACCGAAGATACCAATATTGGAAGTGGCGAATCATCCTGGCCACCATGATTTGCTACCTGTTTTATTATTGCGGCCGTTTTAATCTTTCCATTTGTGTGGGTGTGATCGCCGACGAGTTCGGATTCAGCAACAAATGGGTGGGTTTATTGAGTTCTTCGCTGATCTTGACGTATGGGATAGGACAATTCATCAATGGCAATCTGGGAGACCGCTTCGGCCGTTTATTGATGCCTATCGGAGCGGTGGTTTCATGCGTATGCAACTGGATATTTAGTTTTACACCGAATATCAGCAAAGCAACGTTATCGCTGATGGGCTGGACCAATCTGACCTCGGTGGTCTTTGCCACAATGCTGGTGATGTGGGGCATCAACGGATATTTCCAGGCTATGGGCATGGCGCCGGGCGGTCGCCTGATTTCCAATTGGTGGTCCCACAAGGAACGCGGTTTGGCCATGGGACTTTATACCGGCGCGGCGGGCATGAGTAACGTCACCATTTTTCTATTGGCGTCCTGGCTGGCGGGCGGCTATGGCTGGCGTGCGGCGTTTCGCTATCCGCCTCTGTTGATGGCGGTGGTCGCCGTGGTTTTTTACCTGATAACCAAGGATTATCCCGAACAAGTCGGCTTAACCTCATACAACGGCGCTAAAAGGGGACAGCATGGCGGCAGCCTGAAGCAATACGCCGCAGTTCTGGGCAACGGTAATTTTCTCTTATCGTGTATAGCCATTGGTCTTCACCATGTCAGCCGTTGGGGATTATTGAGTTTTTTGCCGAAATTTTTCACCGACACCACCGGCTGGAATGTTAAAAAAGCCGGTCTTATGGCTACAGCGCTTCCATTGGGCATGGTAGTCGGCGCTCTCAGCGGCGGGTACCTCAGCGATAGAGTGTTCAAGGGTAAACGCGCTCCGATTATCTGCATCTCCCTGATTTTGTGTGCGATTTTTACACTGTTGATTCCGTATGTGGTGCTGGGCGATTCATCCGCAAATCCAAATGAA
>JAFGBA010000034.1 GCA_016933395.1 Sedimentisphaerales bacterium
CGGGCTGTCTGGCAACCCAGCCGGTCCGCCAAGGCTAAGGCAATAATCACCACGACAACTGCAAGCTGAACCAACCGCCGCATCTTCCGCGATAACGGTAACATGCTTATCAAACGTCGTTTACGATGGTTTACGGGCATCCGGCTATTTTCCTTGCTCCGTCCTTATCAACAGGTTTACAATTAACTACAAGAGTTTAGGTATTCTGGACCATCCCCAGGAGCTTGGCAATGGCAAAAACATCTATCTGGAAACGCATGGGAGGCTGGTTGCGAGGATCCACCGAGCCGGTGCAGTCGGGACAGACGCTCGACGCCGACGGCTTACTCGTCACCCCGTCCGAAAATCATCTGGAAACCCCCACCCCTCAGACCGCTGAAGCCACCTCGCTGTTCCATCGCCGCAGCAAAACCGACCAAATCGCCGCCATGGAAGAGGGATTTAACCGGCTGGTGGAAGTGCTCGAATCCATCAACGAACACGTTGTACAGCAGCGAGAAATTAGCTCCTCCGTGCGCACCCACCTGGAAAAACTGCCTAACTTGCTTGATGGCTTCGCACAAACCATCAACGGCCAGCGGCAACTGCTCAACACCATGACCGAGGAACTCCAGCAGGGCAACCGCCTTGGCCGCCAGCAAACCGAACTCCTCAAACAACTGCCCGACGCTGCCCGCGAGCAATTGGGCCGGCTTGACCAGATGCAGGAACATTTGGAAAAATCCTCCCGCGCCGCCCGCGAGGTCGCCGAAAACGTCGGCCGTCAGCGCCAGACCGCCGAAGCAATGGCCACCCAGTCTCAGGCTCAAACCCAGGCTCTCCATGACCTGAAAGAACTCATTCATCACGATGATGAACGCCTGGAAATCCTGCTCAGCCGCCATACCCGCCGACTTACCTGGCTGAGCATCGTCGCCGGGTTGGTCGCCCTTATCGCCGCCGGTGTTGCCTTCGCCGTCTGGTGGTCTCACCACCAGTGATACGGAGATTTCCCTTTTCCGCCTAGGGTGAAGCGAACCTGTAACTCATTCATATCCCGCCATTGAACACGGCCGTCCCCAAACAAGGCGTGACCGCCCTTCGGCCGCAGGTGTCGATCCAGATGGGCGGTTTTGTCCTTGATGCCCCAGTCCAACAATCCGCCCTGAAGGTCATAAAATTGCCCGGCTCTCCGATCACGTTCCGTGCTGACGGTGATATCGACGATAAATTCGGTATTCGCGGCGCCATTCTGACTGGAACTGGTCAACCAACTTCGCGAAGGCGTCCCTTCCCACGGGGTCGGACGCAATGACTCAAAACCCGGCGTCGGCCCCAGCAACCAAAAGTACCCGGTAATCCGAAAAAAGGTATCCCGGTTATTCACTGTAATGCCCGGCGGATCCAGCCACACCGGATAACTTTCCGGTTCCGGCCGGCATCCCAGATCGCGGGCGTTATAGCGCCAGCATTCCGTAGCCCGCCAGAAGATATCATCATCGGGATTTTTCACCCCCTCCAGCGGGCAATAAAACATTTCCGGCTCCCCGCCCGTTTTAAGAACATAATCGGTGGTGCTGTAGGCCACGTCAAACAGCCAATTCCCCTCTCCGGTGCGCGGATATTGTCCATTATAATCGCCAGCGTAAATCATCATGCTCAGGCCTAACTGATGCAGGTTGTTCTGGCACCGGGTGCATTTGGCCTGCCGCCGGGCGCTCGATAATGCCGGCAGCAAAATCCCCGTTAGTAGGGCGATTATCGCTATCACTACCAGCAATTCAATCAACGTAAAACCATAACCTCGGCGTTTCATGGCGTATTCCCCATCATGCACCTACTCGGAGTTTAATGCTTTTCCCATCCAAATGCGCACAAAAAAACCTGCCGATGATTAACACCGACAGGTTTTATCTCCCGTTATAGAGAAGGACCTTACCACCAGTGATACGGCAAATACTTACCCCAGATCAAATAACGCCTTATCATTTCATCAAACTGTTTTTTATCAACGTGGCCGTCAACAAACAAACAGTTTCCATCACGCGGTTTCATATCCTTATTCAAATGCGCCGTTCTATCTTCCACACCCCAGTGCCATAAGCCCGCATGAATTCCGGCGCAATCGGACGTTTCCGGATCTGCTCCCATACTCACCGTCATATCCACGACGAACTCTGTATCCGCTGCATTCCGCTGCGTGGATTTAGTCACCCAGGTTCTTAGTGGTTCGCCCCTAAATGGACCGGGGCGCAATCCTCCCCATAACCTATTGTTCGTATTATCCGGTATTTTCTTATAATCCTCTAATATATCAAGCAACCAGAAATAACCGGAAACACGGAATATAAGATCACGATTATGCAAATAGACTTTCTTGCCATTAGGTAATGTTATCGTAACTATGTGGTTATCCGGTTCGGGTCTGTTATTACCCAAATCGGGCAATCCCGTGGACCAGCACTCTGCAGCTCGCCAAAAAATATCATCGTCAGGATTTTTCACACCTTCCAAGGGACAATAAAATATTTCTTTGGCTCCTCCCGTGGCAATGATGAAATCCGTAATGCTGTAAGACACATCGAATAACCAGTTACCATCTGCCATCCGCGGATAGTTACTGTTATTCTCACTGGCATATATATTCAAACTTACGCCAATCTGGTGCAGATTTGCCTGATCCACCGCCAGCTTGCCCTGTCGTCGGGCTTCGGCCAAGGCCGGCAGCAGGATGCTCACCAGCAAGGCGATAATCGATACCACCACCAATAATTCAATCAGCGTGAATCCC
>JAFGBA010000282.1 GCA_016933395.1 Sedimentisphaerales bacterium
ATCACCTACGGCCTCGGCAAACTGTTGATGGGTTCCCTTTCCGACCGAAGTAATCCGCGCCGGTTTATGCCGTGGGGGCTGATTATGACGGCCTTATGCAATTTTATCTTTTCCGGCGTCAGCAATTATCATTTACATATGTTTCTCTGGGCGCTAAATGGTCTTTTCCAGGGGATGGGCTGGGCGCCCTGCGGCCGCTCCCTGGGCCATTGGTTCAGCGTTCGAGAACGGGGTAAGTATTTTGCGGTATGGAATATCGCCCATAATGTCGGCGGCGGTCTGATCGGCATCATTGCGGCGCACTCCGCCGGTTATTGGGGCTGGCGCTCGGCGTTTTATGTCCCCGGCATTCTGGCCTTGATTTGCGCCGGCTATCTGTTCTGGCGTTTGCGCGATACGCCTCAATCCGTAGGATTGCCCTCCATTGAAGAATATAAAAATGATTATACCCAATACGAAAAGCTTCATGGAACGCCGGAGAAAGAGCTTACCACAAAAGAACTTTTTATCAATAATATTCTGCTTAACCGCTATTTATGGTTATTCGCCTTCGCGAACTTTTTTGTATATATTGTCCGCTACAGCATGCTCGACTGGGGACCGGTGTATCTGCGCGAAATGAAGCACGCCACGCTGAATGAAGGCGGCATCGCCGTCTTTCTGATCGAGTTCGGCGGCATTCCTTCCACGTTGCTGGTCGGGTGGCTTTCTGACAAGGTTGGCGGCCGGCGCGGCATGGTCAGCCTGTTGTGCATGATACCGATACTTATTTGTTTTGCCGTCATCCGCTTTAACCCTCCTGGTCATTTGGGGGTTGATTTGGCGATGCTGGTGATTATCGGTTTTTTTGTTTACCCCCCGGTGATGCTGCTGGGCGTGGCGGCGCTCGATCTGACTTCGAAAAAGGCCGTAGGCACGGCGGCCGGATTTATTGGATTATTCGGCTACGTGGGACGCACGGCTCAAGCCAAAGGGTTGGGATGGATGGCCAAATATTTTTCGGATAAATATAATCCCACCATCGCCTGGAATGCCGTTATTGATGCCATTCTTGTATGCGCACTCATTTCAATTGTCCTGCTGGCGTTCACCTGGAAAATTAAACCCCGTGCGTAACCGTCAATTAAAGACCAACAGCGATAAAAATGATTGTTATATGATATAGTGTATATTCAATAATTTATTATCCGCGAGAAATATTGAAGGAACACAATTCATTGATTATGCGTCGTGAAGAACTGATTGGAAATCTTGGTCGATCCTGCATCTGGGACATTATCGTCATTGGCGGCGGAGCTACGGGTTTAGGCTGCGCCGTGGATGCCGCCGGCCGGGGTTACCAGACCTTGCTGCTGGAACAATATGATTTCGCCAAAGGCACCTCCGGCCGCAGCACCAAACTGGTGCACGGCGGCGTGCGCTATCTCAAGCAGGGCGATATTTTTCTGGTGACCGAAGCCTTGCACGAACGGGGGCTGCTACTGCAAAATGCCCCGCATCTGGTGAGAAAGCAGGCGTTTGTTATCCCCATCTATCGGTGGTTTGACTTGCCGTTTTATCTGACGGGCCTGAAATTCTACGACCTGCTGGCCGGAAAACGCAGTTTCGGGTCTTCCCGGCGCCTCTCTCGCCGGGAGACCTTAAACGCTCTTCCCGCCATTCGACCTGAAGGACTGCACGGAGGCGTCTGCTATTATGATGGTCGATTCGATGACGCCCGTCTGGCGATTAACCTGGCCCAAACATGCGTCGATCAAGGCGGCTGCCCGCTTAATTATGTTCGGGTGGACGGTCTGGCTAAATCCTCCGACGGCCGCCTGACGGAAATCACCGCGACCGATCGGGAAACCCAAAAAACATATCGGCTAAAAACCCGTGCGGTTATCAATTGCACCGGCGTGTTCGCGGATGATGTTCTTCGGATGGATGATCCGAAAACGCCGATTCGCATCAAACCGAGTCAGGGGATACATCTGGTTCTTGACAAGGCTTTTTTGGGTGGCGACGCCGGAATAATGATTCCCAAAACCACCGATGGTCGTGTATTGTTTGTCTTGCCCTGGGGGAATAAGGTTTTGATGGGAACCACGGATACGGAACTCAACACCATCTCCCTGGAGCCTGAGGCGCTGCCGGAAGAAGTGAATTTCATTTTGAATACGGCGGCCGCTTATCTTCAGCGTCCTCCTTCGCGCAGGGACATTCAGTGCATTTACGCCGGATTACGGCCGTTGGCGGCCCCGCAGAATGGCGCCAAAAAAACGAAGGAAATTTCCCGAAGCCACAAAATCATCGTTTCTCCTTCGGGTTTGATTACCGTACTGGGCGGCAAGTGGACCACCTATCGAAAAATGGCTCAGGATGCTGTTGATAAGGCAATATCCGTTGCTAACCTTAAATCCGCGCCGTGTCGCACGAAAGATTTGAAGATTCATGGATGGAGCGAAGGGGTGGATTTCAACAGTCACTGGCATGTGTACGGCAGCGATAAGGCGGGCATCGAAAAATTAATTCAGGAGAATCCCGACTTATCGAGGCCGTTGCATCCCGATCTGCCGTTCACAAAGGCGGAAGTCGTCTGGTCCGTCCGCCATGAAATGGCCCGAACGGTCGAGGATATCCTGGCCAGAAGGCAAAGAGTGCTGTTTTTAAATGCACAAATCAGTATGGACATCGCGACGGACATAGCGAACCTGATGGCCGCCGAACTCGGACGAAGCAGTGACTGGGTGCGTACTCAAGTTGAAGATTATGTCAAATTAGTATCAATATATCTCTGAATTTCGCTGGATTATAAATTTCAATTTTCGCACGTTTAGGAAGCCTCTAAGCCGTCAAGGCCGGGGCTTCGATAAGAAACTCGTGATTTTTATCATGTACGATTTGTTTCCCGAACGTGGATTTATTTGATGCCGCCGCGGCGGTTGTCTGGTGTTTTTGAAGGTGATGTAGTATCAGAAACCATTTTTTATTACGAAAGGAGCGTAAAAATGAAGGTAAAGCAGGTAAAACGACGGTCTCGAATGGTATTTTTGCTTTTGATGTTTTTTACATTTGCAGGTGCGGCATCGGCAGTAACCATAAATGTGAAAAACCACAAGTTCGATGATGGTCCGAACTGGGCGTCCGCCACCTACTGGACGGAGCCGACGTACAATGTTTATTTCCAGCCCAGCGATGGCAGCACTTATGATTCCGGCGGTATCACCGGCAGGGCTGCTACATTATACTCCACCGGTGCAGCAGCTATTTGCCAGGAGCTTGAGGATACCTATTGCGATTCCTACGATACCTACAAAATAACATTTGACTTAGGCTATCGAAATGATTTTACAGGCGCCTCCTACAGCGATATACGTTATTTAGAGGTTTCTATTCGGAACGGCAGCAGCATTATTGCCTCTCAGATGCTCAGAATAGGCAGCCCGCCTTTGGACGACAGCGTACACCCCAATGTCGGGACGGTAATGAATAAAACGGTTGTGCTGCACGTCGATAGAACGGCCCAGCCGAATGAACCGTTAAGCCTCTGGTTCACAAACACCCATGGTACAAGCAATCCAAGTACGGAAAAACATGTTATTATAGACAATGTATCTGTAAAGGGCTATAACACCGTCGCCGATTGGCAGTTTGACGTGCCTGATTTTTTCAATGACGCCACAGGCAATCATGATCTTGCAGCCCTGCCGAACAAGCCGGTCTATTACGGTTCTCCGGGCGTAGGGAATACGGGGACCTTTTTATCGACACAGGAAAGCACGAACGCTTACGGAGTTTATACGCCGCATTCCGGCGATTTTGATTTGAGTTATTTTACGTTATCGGCGTGGGTTAAGATGCCAAGCTGGGCAATGGGACTGGGTGATTTTGGCACTGTTGCCAGCTACCGCAAGACAGGTTCATACAATTCAGGTTTTAGCTGGTATAATAACGACGACCATTGGCAAATGCAGCTGCGTTCAAGCGAGGGGTGTGAGTATTTTCCCGAAACTCCTCCTCCGGTGGTTGCTGATGACTGGACGCATTTGGCATTCAGCTTCTGTAAAACCGCAGATTATGGGGACGATGAAAACATAGAAAAAGTAAAATTACACATCAACGGCAATTACTATGATTCACAAGACGGCTATCATTATAAGCCTGTTATTCCAATTTCGCCGTTCACCATAGGCATCGGCAGGCCTGAGGCGTTTCCTAACTGCAGTCTTCCTTTCAGCGGTTTGATTGATAATTTCCAATACTTTGACCACTGGATGACAAACATTGAAATAGCCGATGTTTTTATGGAAACCGAGGCAAAGAACCATACGCCGTCGCCAAATGGAACGACGTTCTTGGTTATGACTTATAATATCAGGAGCCTTAAAAACAATTTGCAGTATGTTCCTTACAGTCCTGAAGCGGTAAGGGACATTATAGAAGCGGTCAATCCTGATGTGTTGTGCCTGCAGGAAGCTACCGAAAGTAATGTTCAGTGGCTTGGAGATCAGTTGGGCTATTCTTACAGAACGTGGACAGAGTGCTCTTATAATTTCGGCAACGCTATTTTAAGCAAAACGCCTCTGCTCGTTGTCAACAAATACACCCTGCCTAACACCGGCGACGACCAAGTGCGTAAAATGATAGTAGCGCATCTCATCATCGAGGGCAAGCCTTATGCGATTGCCTGTACGCATTTTGCCTGCACCTGCGAAAACCCGGATGGGCCGGGGGCAAGAATATTGCAGGCTCAAAGCGTTTTGAATACTCTTGCATGGTGTAAAACGCCGCTGATTTTAGCCGGCGATTTAAACAACTCACGATACGGAACCCCTTGCGACATGCTGAAGACTCACTTTGACGAATCTTTTGACGTTGCTACAAATCAAGTCAACGAAGGCCAACTGCACTATGACCACATAATGGTTGACCGCAACAACTTTACGGATGCTGTTTATATGGCAACGGTTATTACCGAAGATGAGATTGAACATGCGGATATTGCCTCAGACCATTATCCTGTGGTTGTCTCGTTTATGTTGCAGTAAGAATTTTTAATAACCGGTTGGCATCTTAAGGATATTAAATTTTTAAGAGCACATATTATTTCTCATGCCTCTGCGGGATTGAACCCGCAGAGGTATGTCACGGGGCGGATGAAAATGGACCGCGGCGGGGCGAATCAAAATCGACCACTTGGGATAAAAAAATATCATTCTTTTTCCTTTTGGCAAGTATTATTTTTCAGTCGATAGCTTTGGCCGGTGATCTGGATGATTTCGGCATGGTGCAGGAAGCGATCCAGGATAGCCGTAGCCGAGGGAACATCGCCCACCAGTTTGCCCCAGTCTTCCAGCGGACGATTGCTGGTCATAATCGTGGAACGCAGTTCATATCTTCGCATAATAATCTCAAACAGGTATTCTCCCGACCGTTTGGGCAGTTGTTTCATGCCCATATCGTCGATGATCAAAAGATCCGGTTTGAGATATTTCAGCAACACTTTCTCCTGCCCGTCAAACACCTCATCCTGTAAAAAGTCCCGCACCACATCAAATACCGAACGGTACCGCACCAGAAAGCCGCACTTGATGGCCTGATAGCCCAGTGCCTGACTCAGATGGCTTTTTCCGGTTCCCGGTGGACCGAGGAACAAAACGTCTTTCTTCTCGCGAATAAACCGCCCCGTCGCCAGATCATAGATTTGTTTGTGTTTGACAGACGGATTAAACTGCCAGTCAAAATCATCCAGGGTTTTCTGCTCCCGAAAGGCGGCCGCCTTGACTCGTCTCTCGATCAACCGCTCATTTCGGATCAGCAGTTCATCCTGCAGAATCAATTCCAAAAACTCCGCATGTGTCAGGGAATGGCCGGCGGCTTCCTGCAAACGAACATCCAGAGACCGGGCCAGACCAGAGAGGCGTAACTGCTTTAAACTCGTGAGTAAAGATTCGTTCATGGGTCGTTCTCCTATATAAGAATTTCATGGTATCCTTTTCTATTCATCCGGATCGTTTTCAATAAATCGCTGATAGTCTGATAGATGGCGTATGATGGGATGCTCCTCAATGAAAGCAAACGAAGGTTGTTCCTGCCCGCCCCGTTTGATAATCTCCCGAATCGTACGCAAGCGAAAGGCTTCATACGAAAGGGCAATCCGACAGGCATGATTAATTTGCTCCGGGGAATATTGTTTGGGCAGGGAGATCAAACCCATCAGCACTCGCATGCCTTCCACCCCACGAGCCTGGAGCATCGCCTGCGCCCATTGTTGGGCACCGGAACCAATCCGAGAGGCTTTTTGTAACAGCCAACCGGCTCCGCGTTCGATCCCACTTCGTTTGCGTTCATGGATATGATCTGGTCGGGTTTGAAAGCGACCTGGTTCTACTTTGGCATGCACCGCGATGGGTTCCATACGGCTGTTGAAGATCCGGACCAGCCGAGAATCCCAGCGAACCCATACCTGCCGGCCCAGATACTCCGGCGGTACGGAATAATATGATTTATCTACTTCCACATAGCCATCCCGGTGCACACTTCGCCGGGCTTCCCGAAACGAAGCAAAATGACTAATGGGTAAGGGCAATAAGACAGACTTTTCCTGTTCCTCGAATACTTTGGCTACTTGTTGCCGGGTCGTACCGTGAATGCGGGTGTCGGCGGTGTGCCGTTCCCAGTTCTGTAAAAACTGGTTCTGTTCCTGCAGGGTGGCAAAGGTTCTGCCCTTTAACGCATTGTCCTTGACATAGCCGATGCCGCTCTCAATTTTACCTTTGTGACGAGGCGTATAGGGTTTGGTCGGCAGAATCACCGTACCGTAATGCTGACAAAACGATTGTATCTTCGGATGCAGCTCCGGATCATACCAGTCCGCTTTGCTTACCGCTGCTTTGAGATTGTCAATCACCAGCGTCTGCGGCACACCCCCAAAATACCAGAAGGCATTTTCCAGACAGCGGAGAAAACTCTCCGTACTCTGATGCAACACCGCTTCACTATAGCCCTTGCGAGAATGACTCAATACGATCCGAAAGACATAACTGTTCCAACGCTTGCCCTCCGGGGTGAGAATCGCAGCTCCTTTGCCAAAATCAATCTGCCCTTCCTGACCCGGCAACGATTCCCACCGACGGAACGGCAACTCAGACGATGGCCCCAGCCGACGGATAAATCGCTTGACACTGTCATAACTGCCGGTGAAATCTTCTTCTGTCACCAGGTCCTGATAAATCCGCTGCCCTGAAAATCCCTGGTCAAGCTTCTTCTGGATCACCGTGGCATAGGGCTGGCATTGACTGATACGTCCTCCGGAGCCGGGGGGCGAAATGGTCGATTTTGCCGGAGTTCCCTCTTCCGAGCCGAGGGGCACAATGGTCGATTTTGCTCCCTCTCTCGCCAATTGGACATAACGGCTGACGGTATGTCGATGGATCGCCAGCTTGCGAGCCACCTCTCGCTGAGAAAATCCGTATTTACAAAGAGTTACAATATCGTTTGCTTTTACCATGCTGATCCGGTTCGCCATGTAAAACTCCTTTCTTCAGGAACTTTACAGGACAAAACCGCCTTTGTTCAACATGGTCGATTTTCAACCGCCCACTCCTGGTACATTTTCACCGCCCGGTGACAGAGGTATAGGGATTTATTAATGACGACTGGAAGTTATTTCTGAGTGATTAATTGGTTTCTGTTGCGGAAAAGGCATTTCGTGACGCGGGCATCCTGCCCGCGAGAGTTTTTCGTGTAAAGACGCGGTTGGCGATTCAAAGATGCGCGGGCAGTCCGCCTCAGGCGGACGCGTCACCGCTTCCGCAACAGGAACTAACTAGATTAAATTAGGTGGAATTCCGTCTGGCGTCCGCCGGGCAGGTAACATTTGCCTTTGGCGTCCACGGCGACTTCCTGTTCGATGCTCAGGCGGACGGCTTCCCGCTGCCAGGAGGGCACGGGGCCTTCGCTACACAATTCCATCGAGAAGCAGGTGTTGGGGATGAGTTTCACCTCGCCGCGGAGGCCGGTGTCTTTCTGCTCCCACGGCAGGCCGATGAGCGGGCCGGGTTCATGCAGCAACCGGCCGATGCTGTGGGAATAAATTTTCGCACCCTGGATTTTTCCCTTTTCCGCTCGTTGAAGCATTCGTGCCAGCAGTTCATTGCCGCTGGCGCCCTGGCCGTGGGTCAATTCATCCATGAAAATATCCTGCAGGCGGTTGCTCTGGGCCAGGATGGCCTTGAGATCGGCGGGGGCGTCCGTCTCACCGGAACGACGGACATAGGCGAGTTCCTGATGATCGCTGTGGTAACGGAGGTACTTGATGCCTACATCGCAGTGGATAATATCACCGGGGCGAATGACTTTGTCATCAGGGCCAAATTTTTCTTCATCCTGCTTGGAGCGCATCAGGCGGAAGTAGGGCAGAAACGAAAGCTCCAGTCCGCGTGCAACCGTCCGGTCCCAGTAGATCCAACGGAGATCGGTTATCAGCGTCTCGCCGGGTATGATGCGTTCGGGGCTGTAGGTGTAAGCGATCATCTCGCGGCCCAGCGCCACCACGTCGGCATAAACGTCCAGTTCCCGTTGAGTCATGGATTGCATGAAATAGGTGCAGGTTTTCTCAGCGCTAACCAGGCGGTCATGGAACTTTTTCGGTATTTTGGCCAGCAGGTCGCGGTGGCGATTGACGGTCAAGCCGCCGGCGCACCATTCCACGGATCCGATGTTGATGCCGATGCGTTTTGGATCAAATTCCTCCAGTAGTTTATTAAGTTCGGCGTATTGCTTGGGTTCTTCCTGACCTTTATAGGGCCATTCGTATAGGTCCTTGGTATCGGTGCCGCAGAGGTTAAATCGGCGAATGCCGTTGGGGCTGCGGACAAAAGCAATCATCTGCAAAATCGGCGGCCAACAGTCCAGCGGAATAAGTTGTGCCTGGATGGGGTCAAGGTTGTCTTCCTGGCTGAGGATCAGCCACATATCGAGGTTGTCGGCCGCTAAAGCCGCTTCCTGCAGAGTATTGAGCCGATCTTTGATAATTTCGTAAATAACCTGTGCCTGCCCCTTCATGTCCAGCACCTTCACGGAATCCGATTTGCTCATCTTGAAATCTCCATAATTTAGGTAAGCAGTATGTATTTTCGATCAGTCGGAATATTATCCTTGCTCTGCGGAAAAATACAAGTTGATTGGCATGGAATATGCATTTTTTCTTCATAAGAAGTTATATGGCTGTTCGTTGCAATAACCACCAAAATTGCGTATAATAATTATGCTTATGAGTACTGCCGGGGTAGTGAAGGGTTCTCCCTAACCTGCCCGTATTATGATGGTTCGTATAGATACGTGAGCCTGGCTCAACCGCATTGGCCGTAAAATCCGAAGATTAATGAGATTTTCCCTACGGAGATACCCTATGTTACAACCTGCCTCTCGCACAAAGGTCGGACAATCTATCAATGTGGGTGTGGCCTTGCTAATGGCGTTGTGTGTCGGGACGGGTTGGGCTCAGATGCTCGGGGACCTGGCGAAACCCATCGAGGGCAGGAGTATGCGCGCCGGCAGCACCCATCGGGTGAATGCAGAGGGGGAGTTTGATCCCAACGGTCAACCGGTGGGTGACAAGGATAAGGAGGACAGCAATTGGGACAATAAAAACCTTAAACCGGGTGAAACACGCGTGTTACTGGATGAAAAGGGTTCCGGCGTCATTACCCATATCTGGTTTACTTTTTTAGCGCCTCACCCCCAGGACTGGGCGCCGGAAGGAACCGCCACACATCAGGACGTGGTGCTGCGAATGTACTGGGATGATCGGGAGCAACCTGCTGTAGAGACGCCGCTGGGTGATTTCTTCGCCAATGCTTTCGGTAAACGCAGCGAAGTCATCAGCCTGCCGGTGGTGGTTGAGGATGCCGACAGCTATAATTGCTTTTGGCACATGCCATTTCGTAAATCCGCTCGCATCGAAGTGGAAAACCAGCATCCCGACAAACCGCTGGCCTTGCTTTATTACAATATTGACTGGATTAAGAAGGAATCAATTCCGGCCGACACGCCTTACTTTTACGCCCGCTACCGTCAGGAGTATCCCGCCCAATCCGGCAAGGATTACGTCGTACTTGACACACAGGGCAAAGGTCATGTGGTCGGTGTAGTGCTCAGCGTTCGCACCCGCAGCCCTTCATGGTTTGGGGAGGGGGATGAGAAGATATACATCGACGGCGAAAAAACTGCCTCTATCTGGGGCACGGGCACGGAAGATTATTTCCTGAGCGCTTTTGGCCTGCGGGCGACCAGCACGCCTTATTTTGGTGTGCCGTATTTCGATCAGTGGGGCATTATCGGCGGTCATACCAGCGCGTACCGTTGGCATATTAATGATCCGATTGTTTTTAATACCTCTGTGAAAGTTACTTTCGAGCATTTTAGCTGGATATCGCCCGATGAGAATCCGGACTATAAATCCACTAGTTGGAATGAGCGACAAGATGATTACTCCAGTGTGGCTTTTTGGTATCAGACCGGCAAGCCAACGTTTCATCCGGAATTACCTTCCGCCGAGGAACGGAAATTGCCCAGCCTGGATGTGATTATTGTTCCGGCCAAACAATTCACCGATAAAAAGTATTTTGGGGAGGGTGCTGTTACGGTCCAGGAATTGAAGTGGCTATACCCCGATAGCCAACTGCTATATCACCCCGGTTTTCCTCATAATGCCTGGGTGGAACTGCCATTCACGGTCGATAAAAAGGAACCATATCGATTGCTTCTGTTAATGACCGAAGCTCCGGATTATGGCTTATACCGGGCCTACCTGAATGGGGTGCCAATCGGAAGTGAAATAGATCTATACCATGAGGAAGTGCGTACCGTAGAGCAACATCTCCTTGACTTTTGGCCGGAGCCGGGAGAATACACGCTAAAGCTGGAATGTATCGGTAAAAATCCTAAATCATCGGGGTATTATTGCGGTATCGAGTCGTTACGGCTACGCGAGCGTCGACCCAGAGTCAAAATTTGGGCTCATGAAAAAGATCATGACTGGCGTAAAGAACCTAAACTTTATAGGTGAATTTATTAATTCTGTTTATTTTGTGATTTGAACACATCAATTTCGTTGCATTTTGAAATAATATTGCAATACCCGACGACATTTTCGTATACTAGGAGTGGGTATTTTATATACCTAAAAGTAGGATGGAGCAGAAATTAAAGCCAAACCCATACCCTCCCATGTGGCGTTAATAAAAGCCCTCCTGCAAAAACGATATAACTTCCTGCCATCTAAGAAATAATGATTTCTCTTGATAACTGGTCATCATTATATATGTAGGAGTCATCGTCATGATTAATTACAGGCATCGGCAATACTTCGAAATGCTAGGTGTTATTGGAGTTATTATAGGGCTTTGTTTATGCCAAGGGAGTATGGCCGCCCAGATTAACATCACTTTACCTAATTCACCTGTACCAGTACAGCAGGCATGTTCGGTGACTTTGGATGCAGGCAATCCTTTCACCCCTTTTGTATGCGAGGATGTTTATTTTTTAAACAAGGTCGGTGAACCGCAAATCCCATGGGCTATGGTGACCATACTGTTGGCGCCAGAGGCCGATCTGGAAACGCTGGCGGTAAGCGTTAATAACGCGAATTACACCCCGGCAGAGGGACAATGGTTTCTGGTTCCAACTCCTCCTTCATATACATGGCGGGAAGATGGCACGAAAATAACAATTTGGCCTGAAGGTGTGAATCGGCAATCCGGAGAGGATACGGGAATTTACCAGACAAACGCATTTTGGCCCGCGGAATCTGCGCGTCTGGCGGATGCCGGCATGATTCGCACCTATAAGGTCGCTCAAGTTGCAGTTCCGTTGGGGCGGTATAATCCTGTTTCAGGGGCAATTCAATTATTGGATAATATTGACATCAATTTGGATTACACCAATCCGGCGCCCGCCGGCAGTGCTCGCTCAGCAGCATCAGTAATCAGCGATCCCATTGGCCGGGAATGGGTTTCATCCATGGCCGCGAATTTTACTTCGATGAGTTCTTTATATGAAACTCCGGCGGTCGCCGCCGCCGCGGCTGGGGATGGCGATCCCACACCCGCCGTAACAACTGAAGGGTATGTGATTATCACCACCGATTACATTGCCCAAAATAGCGCGGGCTTACAGGAATTCGTCGCCCATAAACAGTTATTTTATTATGATGTGCAGGTAATTACGGAAATTGATTTTGGAGGCGGTACGGGCGACACGGCCGCGGATAATATTCGCGCGTGGCTGAAGGCGCATTATCTTGCGGATAATATCAAGTATGTGTTGCTTATCGGCGATCCCCGTCCGCTTACGGGGCAAGTGCCCATGAAGGCGGCCTACGCCATGTATAACGCATGGTTGGTTAATCCGGATTACCCCGAGTACACGCCGACGGACCACTATTATGCGGAGCTAACGGGCGACTGGGATAAGGACAACGACGGTCGTATGGGCGAGGGCGATGATGATTTCGGCAGTCTTTACGCTAATGCTTTAAATGAAGTTGTTGTCGGTCGGATCCCTTATTATGGTTCACTTATTGATCTCAACTCCATTTTACGAAAAACCGTTACTTATGAACGCCAGTTTGGCTCGGCGACCAACTGGCGGAAAAATTGTTTGTTGCCCATGAAACCACTAAACGAGGAAGATCCCTCCTGGCCGTTGGGCGAAGCTATCAAAGACAGTTTTCTGGTCCCCAATAGCTGGGACTACTACCGCATTTATGATACCCCGGCGGCTTATCCGCCCCCGGGATATGAAGCAACGCCGTGCACTGAGACTAATGTGCTTAACGCCTGGAAGGCCGCACCTTATTACGGCGCGGTCATCTGGCAAACGCACGGCGGATCGACGGGTGCGTCTTACATTTTTTCATCCGGTTCTGCGCCACAGCTCAATGACGATTATCCTTCATTTACGTTCCAGGCTTCATGTTTAACGGCTCATCCGGAAACCACCAATAATTTGGCGTATGCTCTCTTGCAAAACGGCGGCATCGGCACCATCGGCGCTACGCGTGTTTCCTTTGGCGGGGACTGGACCCACGGTTATGACAATTACACATTTATCGGCAGCATGGCTTACGATTACGCCGAGCGTCTGATTGGCCAGGGGATGAGCGGCGGGGATGCATTGGCGGGTTTACGACGCAACTTAAACAGCAGTGTCATTATAATGAGCGATTGGCATAATCTGATTACATTCAATTTGTATGGCGATCCCTCCGTGACGATAGAATCGCAAGTTATCATTCCCACGATTACGCCGCCGTCAGGTGTGTTTTACCCGGACGTTACGGCCGAAGTGTATTTCCCCGCTCCGGATTGGCCCATTCACTATACCACGGACGGCAGCGATCCCGAC